>JAJYSI010000035.1 GCA_021793635.1 Bacteroidota bacterium | reverse complement strand
ATAAAGTCTTTAAGCAATGATTTTTGAAGTACATATCACAATGAAAGTCTTTTCTTAAGTTCTTCTAAGTGATTTACGAAATTTGTTTTTATTAAACGAAAGTTTATAATTGAATGTCTACATTAAAAATAATTTTGATATTTGTTGAACAATAATAGAACTGAATATGAAAACTACTGGAAAAAATGGATCACGGTTGATTTTTACTTTTATAATAATTTCTCTTTCAATTTCTCTTAATCTATATGCCCAGGATAGGGGAGAGCGAGAGCATCATGATCACGGAAGACATGAGGGTTGGTATAAAAAAGATGATAGATATAGACATGAGGACAGAGATGAGCATTACAGACGGGACGACCGTTATGAAAGAGATGCTCATGTTGTTCGGCGAGATGATCGCTTATATAGAAGATATAGATATGATGACCGCGACTATTTTTACCGTGACGGCAGATTTTATGAATGGAGAGACAGGGATTATGTAGTTGTTACTCCGCCCATTGGATTGCGTATTTCAGTACTGCCACAGGGCTGCCGTGTAGTTTATCATAGAAGATTGAGATATTACCTCTTAGGCGGAATTTATTATCGCTTTTTACCAGGCGTTAGAATGTATGTTGTTGTAAAAGCTCCGTTTTAATTTAACTAATATGATACAGACAACATACCCTTTGTTTTTGTTGTTGAAAAAATCCTAAATTTGCCAGAGAAAATAGAAAGGGAAAGATAATGCCCAAAAATTTTGTTTCGAATAAAGATGTTACAGTAAGGATGTTCGAAAATGATTTTCTAGAAGCTTGTTCTAAGGTTCATCCTGCTGTACCGGTAATAATTTATACTCCAGTCATTATATTTTTTTTATATAAATCTATTGATGTTTATTCAATTTCAGCGTTAAGCATTTTAACGTTAATTATTATGGGAATCATAGTTTGGACTTTTACAGAATACACTCTGCATCGATTTATCTTTCATTACAGACCTAACTCCAAATTTGGCGAAAGAATTCATTTTATTTTTCATGGCGTTCATCATGATTACCCAAGCGACTCACGCAGGCTTGTTATGCCGCCGTCTGTAAGTATACCGCTTGCAGTATTGTTTTACTTTTTATTCATGGCTATTCTCGGCAAAAATTATGTCTCATCTTTCTTTGTCGGATTCTTGATTGGATATCTCTTTTATGATATGACACACTATGCTGTTCATCATTTTAATATTCATAATAAATTTTGGCTTGCTTTGAAAAAGCATCACATGAAACATCACTATTTGGATCCGGACAAAGGTTATGGCGTTAGTACGCCATTGTGGGATAAAATTGTTGGCACCGATTTCCCTAAAACTAAAGAAAATAGTGAGCAGGCTGATCCGGTTTATAAATAATTAAAATTGAAAAGGGAATTAAATGGATTATACATCTTTGCAATCTGATAATTCTGCAAAAAAGAAAAAAATATTAATTGTAGAAGATAATATCGAAAGCCAATTAATTTTCAAAGTATATTTGAGGCAGAAGTATTCAATTGATATTGCTGCAACTGCTGAAGACGGAATTCAGTTTCTAAAGAATAATGAATTCGATCTTATTCTGCTTGATATTAATCTTCCCGGAAGACTAAACGGCATCGACGTTCTCAATGAAATAAGATTAAACATGAAATTGAAAGATTTGCCGGTAATAGTTATTACGGCTTACGCACTTAAAGGAGATAGAGAAAAATTTCTAAGCATCGGAGCTAATAATTTCATTCCAAAACCGGTAATGAAAGAAACTTTGATTGAGGAAATCGGAAAATATCTTAATTAGAAAAATTTCTGAAACAGGAATAAATTATTAGCTGCAATTATTTAACATTCACAATTAATATATTCCCGAGCTGATTTCGTTTCTAATTGAATTTAATTTAGCTCTTATCTTATTTTTGTTGCATATTGCCGGGATTATCTGACTTAATGTCATAACAAATTTAGGTAACTCTACATTAAATTGACTTAATTCTTGTTTAATATCAATTTATCCTGTTTTAGTTTGATAAAAGATAATCATTACTGGAGATTAGTTTTCTCCAAGATTTTGGCTGTAAAATAAAATCCTTAAGTAAATACTTATAGTTGTAAAGCGGGATTTACTAATTCAACTTTTTTCTTTCCTTTTTATTCAAGGTGATATTCCATATATTTGCACTTCAAAAAATCAAATCATTTCAGAAACAAGAAAATGGGTCTATGATCAACCTAAAATCTCTTAACAGTGAACAACGGAAAGCAGTTGAGTACATCAACGGTCCCGAAATGATTGTAGCCGGGGCTGGTTCGGGTAAAACAAGAGTTTTAACATATAAGGTTGCCTACCTTATCGATATTGGTTATGAGCCGGAAAGTATACTTGCCTTAACCTTTACCAACAAGGCGGCAAACGAAATGAAAGAGCGGATTAAGGATCTTGTCGGGCAAAAGGCGTCCGCTATCTGGATGGGAACCTTCCATTCTATTTTTGCAAAAATACTTAGAATTGAAGCAAAGAATTTAAACTTCAATAGTAATTTTTCTATCTATGATACTGAAGATTCAACTTCTTTAGTTTCGAATATCCTGTCGAACTTCGAAATTAACATTGAAGGATTAACGCCTAACTCGATTCGGCACAAGATCAGCAATAATAAGAACCACATGATTCTTCCGAAGGAATTCAGAAAACATCATGTAAAATCTTTTATTGATGAAAAGTTTGCCGATATTTATGATGAATATCAGAAGCGGCTGGTTGAAAATAACGCAATGGATTTTGACGATCTTCTCTTGAAGCCGATAGATATATTTAATGAGAATCAAAAACTGCTTCAGAAATACAAAAAGAAATTTGCATACATTCTTGTCGATGAATTTCAGGATACAAACAAAGCTCAGTATGAACTGTTGAAACTCCTGGTAACGAATGGGAAAATTTGCGTGGTCGGCGATGATGCACAAAGCATCTATAGTTTCCGCGGTGCAAATCTTGCCAATATGCTTGACTTCGAGAAAGACTTCTCAAAGCATAAAATTTTCAAGCTGGAACAGAATTACCGTTCTACCAAAAACATTTTGGCGGCTGCCGATTCAATAATAAAAAATAACAAAAGTCAGATTGTTAAAACCCTCTGGACTGAGAACAACGACGGCGACCAGGTAACTCTTGTTAAATGTGCAGACGAAAAAGACGAAGCCTTCCAGATCGCAAAGTTTATCAAACAGGAAATTTCAAAGAAAAAATTATCTTTGAAGGATTTTGCAGTCCTTTATAGAACGAACGCACAATCCAGGGCACTGGAAGATATTTTTAGACGGGAAAAAATTCCATATACAATTATAGGCGGTTTGGAATTTTACAAACGAAAAGAAGTTAAGGACATAATTGCTTATCTCAGAATTATTGTAAATCCTAATGATGAAGAAAGTCTGCTTCGTGTAATGAATTTCCCTCAGCGGGGAATTGGATCAACAACAATAAAGAGGATGATTGCGTTTGCCCGCAAACTTAATTTAAGCTTGTTTGAGACGATGTCCAGAGTTTTTGAGGTTATCGATATCAAGGAAAGAATCCAGAAAAATGTTAAAGGATTTAAAGTTTTATTGGATAAATATATCGATCTTAAAGATAAATTATCGGTTGGAGAGTTGACCAGAGCACTCGTAGATGAGCTTGGAGTTATGCGAATGTTCAAGGAAGAGAACACTCCGGAATCTTTAGCACGATGGGAAAATATAAACGAACTGCTTTCGGCGCTTAGTGACTTCTCAAATTCAAATAAAGAAGCCAGGCTGGAACAATTTCTTGAAGATGTTTCTCTTATGTCCGATGTAGATTCTTTTGAAGGAGAGAAGAATACGGTTACCTTTTTAACTGTTCACGCGTCAAAAGGATTGGAATTTCCGGTTGTATTTATTTCCGGCTGCGAAGAGGATATTTTTCCTCTTTCCAACAGGTTCAGCACTGATGCAACTGTTGAAGAGGAAAGAAGATTATTTTATGTTGCGGTAACCCGTGCACAAAATAAAGTATATATTTCTCACGCCCGCTCTCGATACCGGTTTGGAGAAGTAGCTTATCAAAGCAGATCGAGATTTATAGATGAGCTCGATTCTTCAACATACAGCGAGATAAACGGCGGTATAGGCAGAAAATCTTCGATGCGTAAATCCAAGAAGGAAATGTATTATGAATACTTTGAATCGGTTGATTATGAAGATTTTGATCAGGATAATAAAACGCTTCGTCCCGGCAGCAGAGTAATGCACGAGAAGTTCGGATTAGGAAAGGTAACTCAGGTAGTCGGTGCCGGTGATCAGCAAAAAGCAACAGTTGTTTTTGAAGGTAACAATGTAAAGCAGTTAATGCTTAAATTTGCTAAGCTGAAAGTTCTGTAATATCTAAATTGCTAAATTGTTATTTCGTTAAAATACTTTTAGCGAAAATATTATCAAATTAAAAAACGATTTGGCAATTAAGCAATTAGACAATTTATATTGGAAACTAATCAAAAATATTTTTTCTGAAGGTAATCTGAAAAAAATATTGTCAGTAAAATCAAAATATAAACCAAGGAGTTGAGACAATGTCCATCGCGCCTAAAAAATTGGCAATTTTAGTTGGAGGCGGGCCTGCACCGGGAATCAATAGTGTTATTGGAGCTGCTACTATTCGGGCTGCATTAGAAGGTGTTGAAGTAATTGGCATAAGAGACGGTTTTAAATGGATAATGGAAGGCGATATTTCGCATGTAAAAGAACTAACAATCGACAATGTAAGCCGTATACATTTTAGAGGCGGTTCATACATTGGGATTGCAAGGAACAATCCAACTAAAGACAAGAGACATCTTGAAAATACTGTTACATCTCTTCTTCGCTTAAATGTTGACAAACTTATTACAATCGGCGGCGATGATACTGCTTTCAGCGCACTTAAAGTTGATGAGATGGCTGACGGAAGGATTAAAGTTGTTCACGTTCCCAAAACAATCGATAATGATCTGGATCTGCCTCATGGAATCCCGACTTTCGGCTTTCAAACGGCAAGGCATATTGGTGTTGAAGTTGTAAAAAATCTTATGGTTGATGCACAAACAACTTCAAGGTGGTATTTCGTTGTTTCGATGGGAAGAAAAGCCGGTCATCTTGCATTAGGAATCGGCAAAGCAACCGGTGCTACTCTTACTTTAATTCCGGAAGAATTTCCCGGACCGAATATCAAACTGACTCACATGGTTGATATTCTTGTAGGAGCTATAATCAAAAGGTTGAGTTATGGGAGGAAAGACGGCGTTGCAATTCTTGCTGAAGGCTTGGTTGAGCATTTAAAGCCCGAAGAACTTGAACCTCTCGTTAATGTTGAAAGAGACGCTCATGATAATATCAGACTTGCTGAAGTCAACTTCGGAGAAATTCTTAAATATAAAGTTCAGGAACGTTTGAAAGAATTCGGAATCAAATCTACGATCGTTGCAAAGAATATCGGTTATGAACTCCGCTGTGCTGATCCGATTCCTTTCGATATGGAATATACAAGAGACCTTGGTTTCGCCGCCGCTCAGTTCATTTTAAGCGGTGGTACCGGGGCAATGGTATCCATTCAGAATGGGCGCTTTGTTCCAATGTACTTCAAGGATATTCTCGACCCGGTAACAAAGAAAACAAAAGTTAGAATGGTTGATCCTTCTTCGGAATCATTTTATATTGCTCGTAGATACATGCTTAGATTAAATCAGGCTGATTTTGAAGATCCTCATGAATTAGCTAAGTATGCCGCTACTTGCGGAATATCTTTGGATGAATTCAGAAATCAGTTCTACTATTTGATGGAAGATGATTTGCTTTATAAAAATTTAAAAGAGGGCAATATTAAGCTTGCGGCTGTTGAAACTAACGATGCTCATAAACCTGTTTCTAATATTAAGGTTAAAGAAATGAATGGTGAAAACGGCAGCATGCTGCCATAATATTTTTAGCTGCAAAATTTCAATATTATAAGAGATGGGCGTAGGTTCATCTCTTTTTTATTTTAGGGTAGAATTCTTCTGATTTAACTTATTGATTCTTGCAATAATATCAACGATTATCTATATTTACACGCCAATTTTGAAAACATTCGGGGAAAAGCCGAAGGTTAAATCTCAATTATAAAAAATTGCCGGGATGGCGGAATTGGTAGACGCACAGGACTTAAAATCCTGTGGGTGTTTTCACCCGTGCCGGTTCGAGTCCGGCTTTCGGTACAATAAAAATTTCAAATTCCAATTAACAAATTCCAACGGAGTTTGAGATTTGTGTTTTGGTAATTGATTATTATTTGGGGGGCTCTTAGCTCAGTTTGGTTAGAGCGTCTGTTTGACGTACAGAAGGTCAGAGGTTCGACTCCTCTAGAGCCCACGAAAATAGATTAGTCTGATTTACTTTCAGTCTTAATCTTGCTCTTATCCGAGTTCATTCGATTAAGATTAGGAGTTAGATTAAGAGTAAGAATAAGACAATAATCGGATTCAATTCCGATTTTTTTATATACGAATTATGGATAAAATAAAAATTACATTTCCGGATGGAAGCAGCAGGGAGTTCGAGCAGGGAACTTCGGCTTACAAGGTTGCGGAATCAATCTCTCCGCGGTTAGCTGAGGAAGCGCTTGCCGTTGAAGTGAACGGCATTATTAAAGACTTCCACGCTCCGCTGAATGCAAATGCTGTTGTAAAATTTCTTACCTTCGATGATGATAAGGGAAAGGAAGTTTACTGGCATTCGACCTCGCATTTGATGGCGCATGCAATACAGGAAATTTATCCGGAAGCAAAGTTTGGCGTTGGTCCGGCTATCGAAACCGGGTTTTATTATGATATAGATATCAACTCAAATCTTACCGAAGATGATTTGAAAAAAATCGAAGGTAAGATGAGTGAACTGACTAAAGAGAATAATTCTTTTGTCCGTCAGGACCTTCCAAAATCCGAAGCGATAAGATTTTTTGAGAATAAAGGCGACAATTACAAAGTCGAAATTCTTTCAGAGATTGATGAGAATTCGGAAGATATCAGTATTTATAAGGAAGGGAATTTTACCGACCTATGCCGCGGTCCTCATCTTCCCTCGACCGGGAAGATAAAATATGTTAAGCTTCTTAGTATTTCCGGTTCTTACTGGAGAGGCGACGAGCATAACAAGCAGCTTCAAAGAATTTACGGTGTTTCTTTTCCTAAAAAGAAAATGCTCGATGAATACATTCAAAGATTAGAAGAAGCAAAGAAGCGCGACCACAGAAAATTAGGAAGAGACCTCGAACTGTTTTTCATCTCTCAAAGTATCGGAAGCGGACTACCGGTATGGCTTCCGAGAGGTACTGTTCTTAGAGAGACTCTGGAAAATTATCTTAGAGAAGAACAACGCAAGCGCGGCTATGAGCCGGTAATTACCCCGCATATCGGAAATATAAATCTTTACAAAACAAGCGGACATTATCCTTATTATAAGGACAGTCAGTTCCCACCAATAAAATTAGATGACGGCAAAGAAGAATATCTTCTTAAGCCGATGAACTGTCCGCATCATTTCCAGATTTATCTTTCGAAGCCGAGAAGCTACAGAGACCTTCCGATTCGTTATGCGGAATTTGGAACAGTTTATCGCTACGAGCAATCCGGTGAACTTAATGGATTAACCCGCGTTCGTTCTTTTGCTGTTGATGATTCACATATGTTTGTAAGACAAGACCAGCTAAAGGATGAAGTCTGCAACGTAATTGAGCTTATCCAGGTTGTCTTCAGCCAGATGGGATTTAAAGAATTTACAACTCAGCTTTCATTCCGCGATGACAACGTTGATAAGTACGGTGGTGATGTTGCTCTTTGGGAAAAAGCTCAGCAGGAAATTAAAGAAGCCGCCGACAAAATGAATCTTACTTATTATGTTGCCGAAGGCGAAGCGGCATTCTACGGACCTAAAATCGACTTCATGGTTAAGGATGCGCTTGGCAGGAAATGGCAGCTCGGTACAGTTCAAATTGATTATGTAATGCCGGAGAGATTCAATCTTGAGTACACCGGAAGCGACGGACAAAAGCACAGACCGGTAGTAATTCATCGCGCTCCGTTCGGTTCACTTGAAAGATTTATCGGAGTTTTGATTGAGCATTATGCCGGTGAATTCCCGCTCTGGCTGGCGCCGGTTCAAGCTGCGGTAATTCCTATTTCGCAAAATTATGTAGACTACGGAAAATCTGTTTACGAATCTTTGAAGAAGAGAAACATCCGTGCAGAGTTTGACGAGAGGAATGAAAAAATCGGATACAAGATTAGAGACTGGGAAAACCACAAGGTACCTTACATGCTGATTGTCGGCGAGAAAGAGCAGGCTGCGCAAAATGTTTCCGTTAGGCAGCACAAAAAAGGTGACTTAGGTTCTTTGTCTTTGTCTGATTTTATTGATAATATTGAAACCGAAATTAAAAACAAAATTACAACAACAAATTAGAGAGGTTGCTAATCGCTCAAAAAGAAGAAGTTCGTGTAAATGAAGAAATCAAGGCATCCAAGGTAAGGCTGATTGATGTCGATGGAGCACAGCTTGGGATTTATACTGTAAGAGATGCGTTGAGAATAGCAGGCGAGCGCGGTCAGGATTTAATTGAAATAGCGCCGCAGGCAAAGCCGCCGGTGTGCAAGATTCTTGATTTCGGAAAATTCAAATACGAGCAGCAGAAAAGGGAAAAGATTCAGCGGAAGAACCAGCAGGTTTCTTTACTAAAAGAAATCCGGCTGCATCCGAATACCGATGTGCATGACTTTGAGTTCAAAGCAAAGCATGCTTTAAATTTCCTTGAAGAAGGAAACAAAGTAAAAGTAGTTGTAATGTTTAAAGGAAGAGAATTAGCCTACACTGAACAAGGCGAGGAACTTTTGAACAGGTTCGTCGAGAAGGTTCAGGATGTGGCGAAAGTCGAAGTCCCAATCCGTTTGGAAGGGAAGAACATGACGGTAATTCTGATTCCATCGAAGACGAAAAGCAAGAAATAAATAGGAACATAAAATGCCAAAAATGAAAAGCAACAGCGGAGCGGGAAAGCGATTTAGAAAAACCGCATCCGGGAAGTTTAAGAGAGTAAGCGCTTTTAAAAGCCACATACTCACTTCCAAAAGTACAAAGAGAAAACGCAAGCTGAGACGCCTTACCTTGGTATCCGAAGCCGAAGTAAAGCGTGTAAGAATTATGCTTCAGAAATAATGCAATGAAAGGTTAAAGATGCCACGCTCAAAAAATAAAGTCGCTTCACACAGAAAACGCAAGAGAGTATTAGAACTAGCCAAAGGTTACTGGGGCGCCAGAAGTAAAGTATGGACTGTTGCCAAGAACCATGTTGAAAAAGGCTTGGTTCATGCTTACAGAGATAGAAGACTTAAGAAGAGAACATTCAGACAGCTCTGGATAGTCAGAATAAATGCAGCCGCAAGATTGAACGGAACAACTTATTCACGTTTAATTAGTGCGCTCAACAAAAAAGGCGTAGATATAAACAGGAAGATTCTTGCCAACCTCGCCGTTGAAAACCCGGCAGCATTTACTGAAATAGTTAAGTTTTCCGCTAACTAATTTTTTGCCCTCTTGGAATAATTTTGTTATTCCGGGAGGGTAATTCTATTTTAAAATTTTATGCTTGAAGAAAAAATCTCCGAAATAAATTCCGGATTCAACCAGGACATTGCTACTATTAAAGACCAAAAGCAGCTTGAAGAATTAAGAATAAAATACTTCAGCAGGAACGGGTTAGTCTCCCAGCTTTTTGACGAATTGAAGAATGCGTCCAAGGAAGAGAAACCGGTTTTGGGAAAATCTCTCAACACACTTCGAACCGACTTAACAGCAAAGTACGAGTCCGTAAAAATCCAGCTTGAAAATTCCAAAGAAAAAGAAGAAGACAAAATTGATTTAAGCTTGCCCGGCACAAGAAGAATAATCGGCAGCAAGCATTTAATAACCCAGACGCTTGATGAAATTAAAACAATTTTTAAAGGACTTGGCTTTTCTGTTGTCGGCGGACCGGAACTTGAATCCGATTATAATAATTTCGGCGCCTTAAACTTTCCTCCAAACCATCCGGCAAGAGATATGCAGGATACATTTTTTATTACAGAAGATTTTCTTTTAAGAACTCACACATCGCCGGTACAAATAAGAGTGATGGAAAAGTATAAGCCGCCAATCAGAGTTATTATGCCGGGACTATGTTATCGGAACGAAGCAATCAGCTCGAGAAGCTATTGCGTATTCCATCAGGTGGAAGGATTGTACGTTGATACCGATGTTACCTTTGCCGAGTTGAAAGGAACACTTGTCTCGTTTGCGCAGCAATTTTACGGCGAAGGATTGAAGTACAGATTCCGTCCAAGCTTTTTCCCGTTTACGGAACCAAGCGCAGAGATGGATATTACATGCTTCCTATGCCACGGAAAAGGATGCAGAGTCTGCAAGCATTCCGGCTGGCTGGAAGTTCTCGGCTGCGGCATGGTTGACCCGAACGTTTTTGATAACGTAAACATCGACCATGAAAAATATACAGGCTACGCTTTTGGAATGGGCATCGAGAGAACTGCTCTGCTGAAGTACGGGATTGACGACATCAGGATTTTCTTTGAGAATGATTTCAGGTTCCTAAGGCAGTTTTGAACTCAACCCCCAGCCCCTTCTCTTAGGAAGAGAAGGGGTGACTTGCTGAGCGGGTTGGTCATTTGAGATTTGAATCTTGGATTCTTAAAGTGTTGTGGAAGTATAATAAAAGTGTTGCTGCAAAACGTGGCTTTGCAAAGTCCCTCTCTTTTTAAGAGAGGTTCGCCGCGGCGAATTAGGGTGAGTTCAGAGTGGTTTGAACTCAATCCCAAGCCCCTTTTCTTAAAAGAAGAAGGGGTGACTCGACGAGCGAGTCGGTAATTCGGAAATTGAATTTTGTTCGTTTGAGACAAAAATAATTTGGAATGAAAAACTTATTGGGCAAGTATTTACTCCCGGAGTATTGATTTGAAAGTATCCTTAAACTGGTTAAAAGATTATATTGATTTAAAAGGCATTGCTTCGAATGACATAGTTGAGAGACTGACTATGTCCGGTCTTGAAGTTGAAGATGTAGTTGATGAGACTGCTATTTACAAGGACTTTATTGTTGCATACGTAAAAGAGAAAAAGAAACATCCGAATGCCGATAAGCTTTCTCTCTGCACAGTAAACACCGGCACGGAAGACTTGCAGGTTATCTGCGGCGCGCCAAATGTGGAAGCGGGGCAAAAAGTTGTCTTTGCGCCAATCGGAACTTTAATTCCTAAAGGAAATTTTAAGATTACAAAAGCAAAAATCCGCGGAGTAGAATCTTACGGAATGATTTGCGCCGAGGACGAGCTTGATTTAAGCGACGACCATTCCGGTATTTTGGTGCTGGATGAAAAGGTAAATGTCGGCAAGTCAATCGCTGATGAGCTTTCTTTGAATGATACCGTAATGGAGATTGCAATAACTCCAAACAGACCGGATGCACTTTCGCATATCGGCGTTGCAAGAGATTTGGCTGCAATCTACAATAAAGAATTTAAACTGCCTTCGCTTAAGTTTCATGAATCTTCACATAAAATAAAAGATTTTGCTTCCGTAGAAATTGAAGATACGGAAAATTGTCCGCGTTACACAGCGATGGTCGTTCGCAACGTGAAGATTAAAGAATCACCCGAGTGGCTGAAGAACCGGCTGACTAAAATCGGTTTGAGACCGATTAACAACGTTGTTGATATTACCAACTTTGTTATGTATGAATTGGGTCAGCCGCTGCATGCATTTGATTTGGACAGGCTTGCCGGGCATAAAATTGTTGTAAAGAGTACGGAAGTCGAATCAACTTTTACAACTCTCGATTCAAAAGAAAGAAGGCTTCCCGCCGGAACTCTTATGATTTGCGACGGGGAGAAACCGGTTGCAATTGCCGGCGTAATGGGCGGAGAAAATTCGGAGATTAGCAATTCAACAAAAAATATTTTAATTGAAAGCGCATTCTTCAACCCGGCAAGCGTTAGAAGGACTTCCAAGCGGCTTGGATTAAGCACCGAAGCATCTTACAGATTTGAAAGATGGGTTGACCCTTCCGGAACTATGTTTGCCGCTGAAAGGACTGCTCAGTTAATTGCCGAGCTTAGTGAAGGAGAAATTCTCAACGGCAATATCGATGTTTATCCGGAAAAAATATTAGAGAAGGAAGTTCCTTTAAGATTTGAAAGAATAAAAAGAATCCTCGGTTATTCTGTTCCAAATGAAAAGGTAATCTCCATCCTAAAGCAGCTGGGACTTAAAGTGAAGTTCGAGTCTGGAAAAGAATTTCGTTTCTCAGTCCCGACTTACCGTTCGGACATCGAGCGCGAGATTGATTTAATTGAAGAGATTGCACGCATTAACGGTTACGATAATATTCCAACTATTTCTAAGATTTCAATTTCACTTGGTGAGAAAGTTGATGAATCAAGCTTTGTAGACCAAACGAGAGAGATTGCATGCTCACTCGGTTTTTATGAAATGCTGAATAATCCGCTGCAAGGAGAAAAGATC
>JAJYSI010000034.1 GCA_021793635.1 Bacteroidota bacterium | reverse complement strand
TTTTTTTTCTTCGTCGCGGTATTTTTTTCTGTGGAGTGAAGCGTAATATTTTATTTCATTTTTAGTCAGCATTAGATAAAGTCTTTATAGTTGTGATGTCCTTTTTCATTTTGAGAACGTTCAAGTTCTTTTAAGTAATTCCATGTATAGATGCCGGTATTATGCCCATCTTTCCAAGTTAGTTGAACGGCATAATTACCAACCTGTTGAATATCCTTTAACTTATATCTGTTAGGATTATTGGTGGCGGGTTTTGGCGGGCGATAGGTTTTCAATAAAACTGTTTCACCTTTACAACCAGCGCAAGGGCATTCATCTCTAAGGTAATTTATTTCAATTATGGTTTTAGTATTATCATCCCAAGTAATCTGCAATTTAGTTTTTTCAAGAATCTTAATCTGAGTTGGTATCATTTTAATTTCGGTATTAGTTGTGTAAAAATCATGGCGCAATTTTAATCAAATTATACAACACCTTCAATTTAATTTGGTGAGAGAAATTTTATTAAAATTTTCTGGAATTAGTTTCATAGAAATATTAAAATCATTTGCTCATGTAGTGAAAAAATATTAGTTTTGAATTCTAAATTTGCTGGCATAGCTCAGCTGGTAGAGCAGCTGATTTGTAATCAGCAGGTCGTTGGTTCAAATCCGACTGCCAGCTCTAAAACCTCGGAGACTAAATGTATCCGGGGTTTTTTGTTTTTAAAGATCTTTTCTTAGATGAAGATGTTATGGAAATGCCGACTTAAATGTGGAACGTCTGTTTATTTAAGGGAAGATAATAAAGGAATGGGAATATGATGAGTAGAATTTCAGACTAATAATAGTATGGGCAGAAGCCAAGTACATACAAATATATAGATTAGATATGTGCATTCAGAGTGTGTTCAGAGTATAATCAGAGTGCATTCAGAGTGCATTCAGAATTCAATATTCCATTGTATATACAGCCGGAACTGTTTGAAGCGCTTAAAGCATTGAGGGTAATTAATAAACTTAAAAGAATGTATATAAAAGAAGTAACTATTACAAAAAAAATGTTTCATCAGAGAAAAATATGTGTTTTTGTTAAAATTATCGTTAAATTAAAACATTAATTTATAGAATTTTTCGGGGACGATTTTTGGGTTCTGTAAAAGTTCGATTCTCTAATATAGTATTTCTGCATCATGACTCCTGAGGAAGAAGCCAGGCAGAACATAGACAGAAAGCTCACTCAAGCAGGCTGGATAGTTCAGGATTATAAGAATCTTAATCTCTCTGCAGGTGAGGGGATTGCAGTAAGGGAATATCCTACCGAATCGGGCTCTGCAGATTATATACTTTTCATCGATAGAAATCCGGTTGGTGTAATTGAAGCAAAGAAAGAGGGACACACTCTCAGTCAGGTGCATGACCAAACTACAAGATATGCAACAGATGAATTGAAATTTATAAAGAAACCTAATGAACTTCCGTTTCAGTATGAATCGACGGGCATGGAAACCTTCTTTACAGATGCCCGCGATCCTTCCCCGAGACAAAGAGAATTATTCAGTTTCCATAGACCGGAAACATTGAGGAATTTCATAAATGAAATTCCTACATTACGAAAAAGGCTGCAATTGTTTCCGCATCTTCAGACAGATGGATTAAGGGAATGCCAGATAATTGCAATTAACAATCTTGAAAAATCTTTTGCGGATAATAGACCAAGAGCGCTTGTACAGATGGCGACCGGGGCAGGCAAGACTTATACCGCAATCACCTCTGTTTACCGTCTGCTTAAGTTTGCAAAGGCAAAAAGGATTTTGTTTTTAGTCGATACAAGAAACCTCGGCAAACAGGCTGAGCAGGAGTTCCAGGCATTCAAACCAAACGATGATAAAAGATTATTTACTGAACTTTACAATGTTCAAAGGCTCCATTCCAATTTTATTGATCCGTCGGCACAGGTTTGTATTAGTACAATTCAAAGGATGTATTCTATCTTAAAAGGAAAAGAACTTGACGAGAGTTTTGAAGATGAATCTCCTTATGAATCGAAAATAATAAGAGAAAAGATTGATGAGGTAGTTTATAATCCGGCAGTACCAATTGAGACTTTTGATTTTATAATAATAGATGAATGCCACCGCTCAATTTATAATTTGTGGAAGCAGGTGCTCGATTACTTCGATGCTTTCATGATTGGGCTTACCGCAACGCCGGATAAGCGCACGTTTGCATTCTTTAATGAGAATATTGTAAGCGAGTACACTTTAACAAAATCTATTGAAGATAAAGTGAATGTGGGATACGATGTTTATACAATAGAAACCGAGATAACACAGAACGGCGCTGTTATAAAAGCAAAACAGTTTGTCGATCTGCGGAATAGAATGACGCGCAAGAAAGAATGGCGGCAGCTTGACGATGAGATTGAATATGCCGGAAGCCAGCTTGACAGAGACGTGGTTAATCCGAGCACGATAAGAAATATTATTCGCGAATATAAGCGCGTGCTTAAGGAAGAATTCTTCCCGGAACGCGGCGGTGAGTATGAAGTGCCTAAGACTTTGATCTTTGCAAAGACAGACAGTCATGCAGAGGATATTGTGCATATTGTCCGCGAAGAATTTGGCGAGGACAATAATTTCTGCAAGAAGATAACGTACAACGTAAAGAATGAAGACCCGGAATCTATCCTTCAGCAGTTTCGTACGGCATACAACCCGCGTATTGCTGTTACGGTTGATATGATTGCCACAGGAACTGATGTAAAGCCGATTGAGGTTTTAATCTTTATGCGGGATGTACGCTCGCGGAATTATTTCCAGCAGATGATTGGAAGGGGAACGCGGTCGCTGTCGAAGGAAAAGCTGCTGGATGTTACTCCAAGCGCTAAGTTGAACAAAGAAAGGTTTTACATTGTTGATGCGGTGGGAGTTTTCAAATCTGTTAAGGTCGATTACCCGGTTATAGATAAGAAGCCTGCAATATCATTAAAAGATTTAATGAAGATGGCGGTGCTTCAGCCGGATGAAGAAACTCTTACATCGCTTTCTGCAAGACTCACAAGAATTGATAAGCAAATCTCCGATACAGACAGAGAAAAGTTTAAAGAGATTACCGGAGGCAAATCAATCACCGATGCTGCTGTTAATCTTGCGAATGCTTACGACCCGGATTTTATTGATAAAGAGGTGCGAAAGAAATTTAATCTGCCGGAACAAACCGAACCAACTGAAGATCAAATCCATGCAATCATGCAGCCATGCATCCAAGCGGCGATTAAGCCTTTTGATGATCCTAAGCTGAGAGAATTTGTCGAGACCGTAAGACAAAAAATCTACCAGGTCATTGATACTGTTAATGTGGATAGAGTTATCCGTTCCGAGTTTAACAGTCAGTCAAAGGAGAATGCGGAAAAGATAATAAATGATTTCAGAAAATTTATTGAAGAGAATAAAGATGAAATCATTGCCCTAAAAATTTATTATAATTTGAAATTTCGTAGGAACATGATTCATCATGTTCCTTCTGGTGATGTCCCTAATTATAAAATGATAAAAGAATTGCGTGATGCGTTATCCGATTCCAGGTATCATTTATCGGTTGAACAAATATGGAATGCATACGAAAGGATTGACCCGAAGCGAGTAAAGCACAGGACAACAATAGGCATGCTGACGGATATTATTTCTCTTTTAAGGTTTGAGCTTGGAATTGATACGCTGCTTGTGCCTTACGGCGAGATTGTAAACCGCAACTTTAAGGAATGGGTATTTAGAAGGAACGCCGGGCATGTGCAGTTTACAGACGAGCAGATGAAATGGCTTAGAATGATTAAAGACCATATCATTTCTTCCGTAAGAATCGATAAGGACGATTTTGAAAGAACACCGTTTGACGGCGAAGGCGGATTGGGGAAGATGTTTAATCTGTTTGGTGCGGAGTATGAGGAATTGATTGAAGAGTTGAATGAGGAATTAGTTGTCTGAACCAGGATTTTTAGGATTAAAGGATTACCTGGATTATAAGAAGGATTTAAAAATCCTGCTAATCTTAGAATCCAGTAAATCCAGGTTCAGACAGTGGAAGTAATATGAAGTATGAAGATATAACAAAGCGTATAATCGGTTGTGCGATGAGAGTACATTCTATTTTGGGGAATGGATTCCAGGAAGTAATATATCAGAGAGCTCTTGCTATTGAAATGAATCTTGATGGATTAAACTTTGAGAGAGAAAAAGAAATGCCGATTTTTTATAAAGGCTACAACATCGGTACTAGAAGAGTTGACTTTTTCGTTGAAGAAAAAATTATGACTGAGCTAAAGGCAATCGTACAGTTGGAAGATGTGCATCTTGCTCAGGCGAAGAATTATCTTGAAGCGTATAATATGGAAGTCGGGTTGCTTCTAAATTTTGGAGCGAGAAGTTTGGAGTTTAAGAGAATATATAACCGTCTGAACCAGGATTCGCAGGATTAACGGAAAATGTCTGAACCAGGATTTTTAGGATTAAAGGATTACCTGGATTATAAGAAGGATTTAAAAATCCTGCTAATCTTAGAATCCGGTAAATCGAGTTTATCCGCCGTGGCGGAGTTCAGACAATGTTATGAAAGAATTAAAACAATCAGAAATTATGAATGGTAATAATCTTCCTCCCAACTGGTCTTGGGTTAAACTTGGTGATGTTGGCGAAGTAATAGCAGGCGGGACGCCATCAACAAAGGTAAAGGAATATTTTGATGGAGATATATCATGGATTACACCAGCAGATCTAACTGGTTACAAGAATAAATATATTTCTAAAGGTAGAAGGAATATAACCAATGACGGCTTAAAGAATTCTTCTGCGCGTTTGGTTCCCGGAGGAAGTATTTTATTCTCTTCAAGAGCACCCATCGGATATGTTGTAATAGCGTCAAATCCTTTATCTACTAATCAAGGATTTAAGAATCTCGTTCCAAATGAAAAAGTATACAATGAGTTTATTTATTATTATTTAAAATCGGCAAAACATTTAGCTGAAAGAAATGCATCCGGTACAACCTTTAAAGAAATATCAGCAAAGAATTTTGCTAATCTGCCATTCCCGTTGCCGCCCATAGATGAACAGCAAAAAATAGTTTCCAAAATCGAAGAACTCTTCAGCGAGTTGGACAGCGGAGTCGCATCTCTTAAAAAGGCAAAGGAACAAATTAAAACATACAGACAGGCTGTTCTGGCAAGTGCGTTTTCGGGGAGGTTAAATCGTCTGAACCATGATTCGCCGGATTCAAAGATTAACAGGATTCAAACACAAGATGAATCCGGAAAATCTCATAATCCTGTAAATCCAAGTTCAGACAATTTTCCAGTGGAATTGGAAGAGCGCTTGAATGCCATTCAAGAGGTCAGGGTTGCGGCTGAGATGAAAGAAAAATACAGTCTTAACCTCGATTCGCCTGATTCAAGGATTAACAGGATTAAAACACAAGATGAATCCGGCAAATCCGATAATCCTGTAAATCATGGTTCAGACAATTTCCCAAATGAATTGCCGGAGGGCTTGCCCGACGAAACTTTAGCGAAGGCGGGATGGAGGTGGGTGAAACTTGAAGATATCAGTGAAAAAATAACGGATGGAGAGCATATAAGACCTAACGTAAAAGATAAAGGAATTCCTTTTCTTTCGGCTAAAGATATCAGAGATAACGGAGTGCTTTTTAATGATACACTTTTCATATCTGAAAGTGATGCGAAGAAATTTTGGAATCGCTGTAATCCTGAAATAGGCGATATACTTATTGTAAGTAGAGGTGCTACAGTTGGTCGTTTATGTATTCTGAAAAGTGATAGAAAATTTTGCTTATTGGGTAGTGTCATTTTGATTAAGGTAAAGGAATCTATAAACTCAAGTTTTGTGGCTTATATGATTAAATCACCGCAACTAAATAAACAGATTATTAGTGTTTCTGGAGCTACAGCCCAGCAAGCAATTTATTTAAGAGATATTAAAAACATTAGAGTACCTTTACCACCTTTTAACCGACAAAATGAAGTAGTTGAAGAAATCGAAAAGCGTTTTTCGGAAGCGGACAATCTTGAGAAGGCGATAGATGAAAGTTTGGCAAAGGCGGAAACATTAAGGCAGGCGATTCTTAAGCAAGCGTTTGAAGGGAGGCTGGTTAATGAAGAATGATGAATGATGAATTAAGAATGATGAATGAAAATTGAGGGAAAGGTTTATTAAATTCTTTTTTATATTAATGTCTCAGTTTTGCCAACTAATAGAAACATTAACGTAACGATGGACTTAACAAAAGTTGAAAAACAGATACCGCCGGAAATTCTTCAACGAGGCTACGAATATTATACTAACAGACAGATAATTTCACTTGAAGAGAACGAACCCGGTGCATGGGACGCTGTTGTCTCCGGAAATGCAGATTATGAAGTAACTGTGGAAATAGAAAACGGGGAATTAAAATATTGGGACTGCGATTGCCCGTTTGAAGATGGGATTTGCAAGCATGTTGCGGCTGTTATCTATGCGATTTCGGAAATTAAAGAACCGGTAAGTAAAGTAAAAAATAAAAGCCTAAAGAAGGGAAAGACTGATGAAACAGGCATAATATTTTCTAAAGCAACAAAGGAAGAACTGCAAGAATTTATAGTCTCCCAGTTTCGGAGGGACAGTAATTTAAAGAATGCTTTTACCGCACACTTTTCAGAATATATTGATTCGGACGCTGAAGGCAAGTACAGAAAGCTTGTAAAGAATATGATTAACGCGGCGGAGGATAGGTATGGGTTCGTAGACTACCGCTCGGCTCGCAATTTAGCGATGAATCTATCAGCTCTGCTTAATAAGGCAAATCTGCTTCTTGAAAAGAGGAATTTAATGGAAAGTCTTAGCATAGTTAAAATCTTTATTGAAGAAATTCCGCTGCTTGTGCAGCATGAAGACGATTCTGCCGGAAGTGCACGGGAGATTTCTGATTATGCATTCGAGATATTTTCCTTAATAGTCTCAAAGGCTCCGCCTCAATTAAAGGATAATTTATTTCAATATTGCCTGGATGAATATCCAAAGCAAAAATACCACGATAACGGCTTTGAAGATGGATTCTTGTATATTTTACCGTCATTAATTTCGACCCGAGAACAAGAGAAAAAATTTCTTAAAATGATTGACAAGCAGATTGAGGTAGAGAAGACAAAAGAATTTGGAGAATACGGCATTGGTTCTCTTCTTAAATTAAAATTTGATTTTTTATACGAAAGAAATCTTAAAGAAGAAGCCTGGGAATTTGCCGAAACAAATAAGCAGTACCCTGAAATGATGAAAATATTAATCGAGGATAAGATTAAAAGGAAAGATTATATTAAAGCGGTTGAACTCTGCTATGAAGGTATAAAGACTGCGGAAGAGAAAAGGCATCCGGGAACAGTAAAGGATTGGAAGGAAAAGCTTCTTTCAATTTATGAGAAAACAAAAAACATTACTGAAATTCGGAAAATTACCGAGGATCTTTTCTTCTTTCATCTTTATGAAATGGTCTATTATAAAAAACTGAAGAAAACATATGAGCCGGCAGAATGGAAAGGCATCTGTGAAGGCATTATTGAGAAGATTAAAGATAAAAAAGAGATAGGAAGCTATTCTGATGCATATGTTCTTGCAAGAATATTTGTTGAAGAAGATTATACGGAACGCCTTTTAAAATTATTAGATATAAATAAGGAACACCTTCACTTTGTGGATGAGTTCGCGAATTATTTAAGCAATGAATACCCGGATAAAATACTTGATTATTATGAAGGGGGTGTAAGAGCCATTGCAAAGAATACAGGTAGGAATTTTTATAATGATATTGCCCGATATCTTAAGAAGATGAAAAAGATTGAAGGCGGCGAAGACAAGGTAAATTCAATAATTATTTATTTCCGGAATACCTATAAGAACCGCAGGGCTATGATGGAGATACTTTCTAAAATCAAATAAAAATTATAAATGAAATTTCTACAGAAGAATTAAATATATTATGACGACATCAACAATTGTACAGCGCGTTTGGAATTACTGCAACACTTTAAGAGACGACGGCGTTAGTTACGGCGATTATGTAGAGCAGCTTACATATCTGCTCTTTCTTAAAATGGCGGATGAATATTCCAAGCCGCCTTATAAGAGAGAAATAAATATTCCTAAAAAATATAATTGGGAAAGTCTTAGAAGAATTAACGGCGGCGCAGAGCTTGAGGCGCATTACATCAATATCCTAAATGAGCTTGGAAAAGAAAAGGGAATGATAGGGGAGATTTTCTTCAAGGCTCAAAATAAAATACAGGACCCGGCAAAGCTTTATAAGCTGATTCAAATGATAGATGAAGAAAACTGGGTAATACTCGGTGCTGATGTTAAAGGAGATATTTATGAAGGGCTTCTAAAGAAAAACGCTGAAGATATTAAAAGCGGTGCCGGTCAATATTTTACTCCAAGAGAATTAATTAAAGCAATGGTTGAATGCCTAAGGCCGGAACCAAAGAAAACTATAGCGGACCCCGCATGCGGTACGGGCGGCTTCTTTTTAAGAGCCTATGATTTTATTGCCGACAAAAACAATTATAATCTTGATAAAGATGAAAAAGACTTTCTAAAGTTCAAAACATTTACCGGATGGGAAATAGTTCCAAACACCGCGAGACTTTGTTTGATGAATTTATATCTTCACGGCATAGGCGACTTAAACAGCGAGCCGCCGATAGAAAGAGCGGACAGCTTGTTAGCAGCTCCTTCTGAAACTTATGATTATGTTCTAACAAATCCGCCGTTCGGAAAGAAGAGCAGTATAACAATATCAAACGAAGACGGAACGCAAAGTAAAGAAACATTGACTTATGAACGGCAGGACTTCTGGACAACAACATCGAACAAGCAATTGAACTTTGTACAGCATGTCCGCTCGATGCTAAAGCCAGATGGTAAAGCGGCGGTTGTTGTTCCCGATAATGTTTTGTTTGAAGGCGGCGCAGGCGAGACTGTTAGAAAGAGACTTCTTGAAACTACCGATCTGCATACAATATTAAGATTGCCGACAGGAATATTTTATGCACAGGGTGTAAAGGCAAATGTAATCTTCTTCGATAACAAACCGGCAAGTAAAGATGCCTGGACAAAGGAAGTTTGGATTTATGATCTAAGAACAAATATTCATTTCACTTTAAAAACACAGCAGATGAAGTTTGATGATTTGAAAGACTTCATAGATTGCTACAATCCTAAAAACAGATTTAAGAGAAAAGAGTCAGAGCGTTTTAAGAAATTTACCTACGGGGAAATAACCGCAAGAGATAAAACCAACCTGGACATTTTCTGGCTGAAGGATGAAAGCTTGGGCGATTTAGACAATCTGCCGGAGCCGGATGTATTAGCAAATGAAATAGTGGAGAACCTTGAAGCCGGGCTGGAAAGCTTTAAGGAGATAATTGAGCAGTTGGTTGGGAAGAAGTGAAAAATACAATTACATAAAGTTTCTATAAGATTAAATATAAGAAAAACTCCGTAAGGGAATATTGACAAAATTTGCATTTATAAATATATTACAAAATTGATTATTGTAGATTGTTAATTATTGTCACCTCATGGAAAAAATCACCTTCAATTTCTTATCTAGAAAACGCTATATACTATATGTTATCACAGCATTTAGTTCCCTTTTAGTCGTAACTACTATTTTTTATTATTTGTATGAAGAATCAAATATTCGTAGAGATACTATAAATGATTTACGTGCTTTTGCCGAATTAAAAATAAATCAAATTCAAAATTGGAATCGAGAGAGATTGGCAGATGCAAATGCAGTTGTAAGGGACGAAAGTTTTAAACAAAGCGTTGAATCTTATCTAAAAGTTAATAGTCTTTCTAATGAAAAAATAATTAAGGATCAGCTTTCTTTAGTAAAAGCGAATTTTATTTATAGGGACATAATTCTTGCGTCGCCAAAAGGGAAAATACTTTTTTCCTATAATTTGAAATTAAGGCATATAAATCCTAAAACAATTGGTTTTATAAATGAAGCTGTCAGCGGCAAAAAGATCATAATGGGTGATATTTATTATTCCAAATCATTAAACAAAATATTTATAGATTATATTGCTCCAATCATATCGAAAGGAAACAAAGTCATTGCAGCATTAGTGTTTCGAATAAATCCGAAAACATTTTTATATCCACTAATCGAGTCGAATGAAACCAACAGTTCAAAGTATACAACGATATTAGTAAAAAAAGAGGGCAATTTTGTATGTTATCTTAATGAAATTAAGGGGAAGCAAAACACTGAATTAAATTATAAAATTTCATTAGATCGAACTAGCGATCCATCTGTTAGAGCAGTGCTTGGTTTTAAAGGAATTACCGATGGTGTGGATTATATTGGTAATAAAGTGATCTCCTATGTAGCTCCGGTTAAAGGCTTAAGTTGGTTTTTGGAAGTTAAGGTTAATAAAAGTGAAATTTATTCAAGCCTATATTTGAAAATATTCATAATTGCATTGTTTAATTTATTATCAATTTTCTTGATCGGATTAGCATTTAGCCTATTATATGAAAACCGCCAAAAGAATATTTATAAAGAATTATTTGCCAAAGAAAAAGAGCTTAGAAAATACCATGAAGAATTTAAAACTATATTATATAGCATTGGTGACGGAGTAATTACAACGGATACACTCGGCAGAATAAATAAGATGAATCATACTGCTGAGATGCTAACAGGATGGAATGAACCCGATGTAATTGGAAAATCAATTGAAGAAGTATTTATAATTATTAATGAGTTAACAAGAACTACAATAGATAATCCTATTCACAAAGTATTAGAAAAAGGCGCTAAAGTTGGGGTTGCAAATCATACTCTTTTAGTTTCAAAAGACGGAAAGGAATTTCCAATTGCTGATAGCGTTGCCCCAATCCGTAATGAGGAGGGAAAAGTTGAAGGCGTTGTTTTAATCTTTAGAGATAAAACCGAAGAGCATAAAATAGAAAAAATTATTCGGCAAAACGAGGCAAGACTAAGACGCGCAGAGCTTGCCTCAAAATCCGGTAATTGGGAACTTCATCTCGATTCCCAAACTATGATAGCTTCAGATGGTGCTGCAAAAATTTATGGCGTCGATTGGAAAGAAATGGACTATGAAATTGTAAAAAAGGTACCATTGCCTGAATACCGCTCAATGATGGACGATGCGTTAAAGAATTTAATTGAGCATAACAAGCCCTACAATTTAGAATATAAAATTAAAACTGAAGATACCGGACTGATAATAGATATTCATTCAATTGCAGAATATGATAAGGAAAACAAAATTTTATTTGGAGTTATTCAAGAAATTACCGAACGAAAAAAAGCTGAAGTAGAACTAAAGGAAAGGGAAGCCTTCCTAAATAATCTACTTGATACTATTCCGATTCCGGTTTTTTACAAGGATAATAGCTTAAAATATATAGGTGCTAATGAGGCTTTTGTTAAATTGTTTGGCTATACTAAAGAACAAATAAAAGGAAAGACAGTTACCGATATTTACGAGCCGGAATTAGCACAGATTTATGTTGCTCAAGATAAAGCACTTATCAATTCCGGCGGCTTGCAGATTTACGAATCAAAATTTAAAGATGCCAACGGTTCTAATCATGATGTAATAAATTATAAAGCAACATACTCAAACAATAATTATAAAAATGCGGGTATTATTGGAGCGATACTTGATATTACCGATAGAAAGAAAGCAGAAGAAGAAATAAGAACCATTCTTCGAACAGCCATAGATGGTTTCTATCTTGTTGACATGAATGGTAAGATTTTAGAAACAAGTAATTCTGATTTCTCTATGGTAGGTTACAGCCGTAATGAATTACTTGCCATGAGTATAAAAGATATTGATGTAATAGATGATGAGAATGAAATTAAGGAAAAACTTAAGATAATTAGAACGAAAGGCTTTTATAGATTTGAAACTAAGCATAGACGAAAAGACGGTAAAATTATTGATGTTGATGCAAGCGTAAATTATCTGAAAACTCAAAATGAAAAAGTTTTTGTTTTCATGCGTGATATTACAGAGCGAAAGCAGGCAGAAGAAGCTATATTAAGAAATAAAGAAAGATGGGAGAGCTTATTTAACAATAGTCCGGCTGCTATTGCAATTTATCAAGCAATAGACAATGGAAATGATTTTGTCTTTGTAGATTTCAATTCGACTGCGCAAAGAATAGATAAAGTAATGCATGATGAAGTTATTGGCAAAAGATTAAGCGCAATATTTCC
The DNA here is from genome assembly GCA_021793635.1 of Bacteroidota bacterium. The sequence continues at coordinate 615 of JAJYSI010000034.1, read as the reverse complement.
TTCGGTTGAGAGCCTTGGTTTTCTTGATGTTTTTAGAAGAGTATGGCGGACAGGCAAGACTGAATATATTAACTTTAATTATACTGATAATAAAATTTCAGGGTGGCGCGAAAATATTGTTTTTAGATTAAACACCGGTGAAATTGTTGCTATTTATAATGATGTTACAGATAGAATGACGGCTGAGATTTCATTAAAAGAAAGCGAAGAAAGATTTAGAACTGTTTACAACGTCTCACCGGATGGTATTTCAATTTCGGAAATTGATACTGGATTATTGGTCCAGGTAAATGAAGCATATAAGAACATATTTGGTTATGCTCAGGAGGAAGTTATAGGAAAAACTTCCGTGGAAATAGGAATTTGGATAAACAATGTTGATCGCAGAGCATTAGTAGACGAATTGCGGAAGAATGGGTTAGCTAACAATAAAGAAATCAATTTTAAAAAGAAAGAGGGGACAATAATTCACACTTTAGTATCAGCTAGAGTTATTACCATTGATCAAAAAAAATACATGATTACGGTTGTTAAGGATATAACTGAAATTTACAATATTGGTCAATCGTTAAGAGAAAGTGAAGAAAGATTAAAAACTACACTATATAGTATAGG
>JAJYSI010000033.1 GCA_021793635.1 Bacteroidota bacterium | reverse complement strand
GGTAATGGCTCCAGCTTACTTGAAAATATTCGTTCAATAATTAATTACCTGGAGATGCGTAGTATAGTACCGGAATCTATTTTAAATAATAATGTCGGACCGGAAAAAAGCTTTAATTTCAAAATGGAAAACTGATGGATGAAGAACATAGTAAACATCGAAAACTTACAATCGAAAAGTACTCATCTTTCGATGAATTATATTCAACACTTACTAAAGAAGGATCGCTTGGGCTGCTTGCGTTAGGGGCAAAAGGATTGCTGTTGTGGCGGAAGAAACGCGCCGAGATTGAAAAGATTGAAAAAGAAAATAAATCGGAATGAATAAAAGAAAAATACTATTTGTCGGCTGGGATGCTGCAGACTGGAAAGTTATAAATCCTCTGCTCGATAATGGTATGATGCCGGCACTGGAGAGTATAATTAATAATGGTGTAATGGGGAATATCGCAACTTTAGATCCACCGCTTTCTCCAATGTTATGGACTTCTATTTCAACCGGGAAGCATGCAGACCAGCATGGCATACTCGGATTTACAGAGCCTGCGCCCGAAGGCAAAGGCGTAAGACCTTCAATGATCACTTCAAGAAAAGTAAAAGCTATCTGGAATATTCTAACTCAATGCGGATTCAAAACAAATGTTGTAGGCTGGTGGCCAAGCCATCCTGCCGAACCTATAAACGGGATCAGCATTTCGAATTTTTATCAGAGGGCAACAAACGAGTACGGCAAAGAATGGAAGATGGCTCCGGGTACTGTTCATCCTAAAGGATACGAAGAAATATTTAAGGAATTAAGAGTACACCCTGCCGAATTGACAGAAGCTCATATTTTACCGTTTATACCTAATGCAGCTAAGATTGATCAGGAGAAAGATAAAAGACTTGGAGCCATGGCAAAGATTATTGCCGAATGCTCTTCTATTCACGCAGCCGGAACATGGATACTTGAAAACACCGAATGGGATTTTACCGGAATATATTATGATGCTATTGATCATTTCAGCCATGCATTTATGAATTTCAATCCGCCGCGCCTTCCTTATATACCGGAAGAAATATTTGAGATGTACAAAGGCGTCGTTCAAGGAGGATACATTTATCATGATATGATGCTTTCAAGATTACTTGAACTAGTTGATGAAAACACAACGATAATTTTAACCTCGGATCACGGGTTTCATTCAGATCATTTAAGACCTAAAGGAATACCCGATGAACCGGCTGGACCGGCATGGGAACATAGGAGCTACGGAATATTCTGTATGAAAGGTCCGGGTATAAAAAAAGATGAAAGAATTTATGGTGCGAATCTGCTTGATATTGTTCCGACAATTTTGACTCTTATGAATTTACCGGTCGGCAGGGATATGCCCGGTAAACCTTTACTTCAGGCTTTTGAGGAAATCCCTGCAGTTCAGTATGTGGATAGTTGGGAAGAGATTGATGGTGAGTGCGGGATGCATTCGAAAGATATGCAGCGCGATCCAATTGCAGAGCAAGCGGCAATGCAGCAATTAATTGAACTCGGATACATTCAAAAGCCTGATGAAAATGTTGCGAAGAATATTGAGAACACCGTTACCGAATCAAAGTTCTACCTTGCCCGCGTCTACATGAATAAAAACAATTTTACGGAAGCATTACCGATACTTGAAGAGCTTTATTCGAAATATTCCGAGAAAGTAAGGTTTGCATTTAATTATGCTAAATGTCTGGATAGTCTTGGAAAGACTGACGAGGCGTTCCATGTAGTTCAAAAAATAATTGAGAATGAAAAAAAGGAATACCCGCAGTTATTTCTTCTTCAAGGTACACTGGAGTATGCAAGAAAGAATTACGATCAGGCGCTGAAGTATTTATCAAAAGCCGAGAAAGCTGATGCAAACCTTCCGCAGCTTTATCAGCAGATTGGATTCGTTTATCTGAACATGAGAAGACCTAAAGATGCGGAGGCAGCCTTCTACAAAGCACTTGAAAATGACCCTGAGAATGTTCATGCGCATTACGGACTTGCACTTGTTATGTTCAGGCTGAAGAATTATGAGAAGAGCGCCGAGTATTCACTTAATGCAGTCGGGCTCTTGTATCATTTCCCGAAAGCTCATCTAAGTCTTGGAATGGCATTAGCGAAGCTCGGAATGTACGATAGGGCAATAGAAGCTTTTGAAGTTTGTCTGAGAATGCAGCCGGGCTTAATAGCCGCGCATAAATATCTAAGTTACATTTATCTGGTAAAATTGAAAGACAAAGAAAAAGCCGATCTTTACATTGAGGCGATAAAAAAACTTAGAGAAAGGAATAAAGCAGCAGCTTGATTACTGTGGTTACCGGTCTTCCGCGAAGCGGTACATCTTTAATGATGCAAATCTTAAATGCCGGCGGAAAGAGTATACTTACCGATAATATTCGTAAGCCGGATGTAAATAATCCCAAAGGTTATTTTGAATTTGAAAAAGTAAAGTCATTACAAAAAGATAATTCCTGGATTAACGAAGCAGAAGAAAAAGCTGTAAAAGTTATCGTTCAGCTTATTACTTATCTTCCGCCGGACCGCAAATATTCGGTAATTCTTATGGAAAGAAATCCTGATGAGATCATTCTATCGCAGAATAAGATGATCGAAAATCTTGGTGGAACAAAACAAAGTATTTCATCAGAAGTTTTGAAAAATACCTTTGTCAATCAATATGAAAAGGCAAAGAAGTACTTGTCGGATAATTTATGCTTTAATGTTTATAAAGTGAACTATAATGAATTACTTTCCGGTAAGCCGGAGATTATTGATGATCTTAATAAAAAGTTAAATCTAAATCTTGATGTCAGCAAATCCACTTCGGTAATTGACACAACTCTTTATAGAAACAGAATTGAAATTTAGCCAGGTTTAATGAGCTATAGAATATCCAAAAAGATTTTTGATCTATCGGTATCAATTATATTGCTTTTGTTATTGCTGCCGGTAATCGCTTTAATTTGTATTATTATTTGTCTTCAAGCAGGAGAGTCTCCAATTTTTATTCAGGAAAGAGGAATATCTTTAACAAAGAACAGATTTAAGATATACAAATTCAGAACAATGAAAAGAGGAATTGACTCCAATATTAGTGCTTACAGTTTATCATCATTTTTATTAAAGCCTCACCAAAAAAAATATGTATTTCCGTTCGGAAGATTTTTGAGAAAAACCGGACTTGATGAACTGCCGCAGCTTATCAACGTTATTAAAGGGGAGATGAGCATTGTAGGACCGCGCCCTTTGGCATTGGAAGATCTTGAATGTGTAAAAACATTTTATCCTCAATTATATGCCGAGAGAGGGAATATAAATCTTTTACCCGGCATTACAGGATATTGGCAGTTAAACAAAGATGAAGCCGGAAGCGTGGAGAATTTAATCCTCATGGATAAAATTTATTTTCAGCAAAAATCCTTGCTTCTGGATATAAAACTATTCCTAATGAGCATCTCAATAAGCCTTACCGCAAAACATATCGATTCAATTCTCTCTGCCAGGGAAAATTATTATATCACCTTGACGACAATAAATAATGATGCAATAGAGTTATTTGATAACTAACATTTTATGGTTAGACAGGTTCGGTAATTTCATATCTTTTATTATATTGTCTTATAAAAAATTATAGGAATATGCATGAAGAAATATGTGGTACTATTAGCGTTTCTTTTATCCGTCAGTACTTTTGCACAATATTATTCTCCATATGAAAACACACTTCATCCGGGTCAGGGAAACCTTGAAGGCGGTTTGGGTTTGAACTGGATTGACGGTCAGCTTTATTACCGGTTCCATTTTATGCCGGAAGTTGCACTGGGAAATTTTGGTGTAGGACTGGATTTAAACATCGATGTAGATCAAAACGGAAATATTCGTAAAGAGGATTTTAATACGCTTTCAGATTATTTAAGCATAATACGGTATGTTAGGTACGGAGTAAAGCACGATCCTGTATATATTAAACTTGGCGCGCTGGATTATTATAACCTTGGGCACGGAAGCATAATGTATCAATACAACAACAGCCCTTCGATTGATAATAGAAAGATAGGTTTGATAACCGATATTGATTTCGGCGACTTCGGTTTCGAGTCCATCTACAGCACCTTTGCGGAAGCTGGTGTTGTTGCTGTCCGAGGTTATGTAAGACCGCTGCGATTTACTTCGCTTGCTGATGTTCCGATTATTAGCAATCTGGAAGTGGGCGGAACTTATGCGGCAGATTTTAACAAATATTCTGGAGTGGTATTTACACCAAAAGTAACGGTGCCGGTTCCTATACCAAATCCGGTAATAAATCCGGCTAATCCATCGCAATATATTGATGCTTCGGATAAAGGAAGAATGCAAATAGTTGGGGTGGATTTAGGATTACCGATAATCAGATCCAGTATGCTGAACATTGAACTTTATACTGATTACGCTAAGATTATAAATTACGGCAGCGGTGTTGCATCCGGTATTATGGTTGACGTAAACGGACTTGGAATTCTAAATGCATCCGCAAAACTTGAGAGACGTTTTAACCAGGCGCATTACATTCCTTCCTATTTCAATTCGCTTTATGAAATTGAAAGATATAAGATCGATACTACAAATGGAACTTATTCAAGCAAAGCTACTATGCTTGCTAATTTGACAAATCCGGATAACGGTTATTTCGGAGAACTGGGTTTGCATTTTGCGGGCTTACTGGATGTTATCGGCAGCTATCAGCGGCTTGATAAAACACCGAACAGCGGAGAGCTTCATCTTGTTGCAAATGTTTCAACGCAGGGAATGCCGATTGTTATCAGAGGCGGATATGATAAAATAAATATCGGGTCGGAAACACAGCTATTCAAAGTTGATAATAATTCATTCTTGTATTTTGAACTCGGCTACAAGCCTCTTCCGTACTTAGTTGTATCCATGGTATACAATTGGACTTTTACACCTATCCGTGATTCCAACAACAATGTAATTGACTATCAGCCGCAAAAACGGATTGAGCCGAGAATTTCTTTCGAATATCCGCTTACTTTTTAACATCTTAAAAAGTCAATCCACATTTAATTGCCGCTGTGTTAATGATCATTAATAAAATCTAAAACACAGCGGCAAATATTCACACCTTATATTTTGACCCCGGAACTTAATAGTATGCGAAAGGGAAAATATTAATTAAGATTATTTATGAACAATTTTCCGGAGGGTAAGTAATTCTTAAAACTTGAGGGAGTCTTAATCTAAAAATACACCGGTCGTTCCGAATGCACTGCGACCGGTAACTGTCAAATTCAATTTAAATAATGTGAGGTAAATATGCGTAAGATTGCTTTGGCTTTTTTGATGATTGTACTTTGCTTTGGTTATTCAACTGCACAGACAGTTAACTTGCCTACGTTCAGCGGACTAATGTTTGGAGATTATTTTTACAACATGAGTGCGCATGACGGTTCCTTGAGAGATTATAACGGATTCGATTTGAGGAGAGCTTATTTTACCGTTGATTATAATATCTCCAATACTTTTTCTTCACGCTTTAGACTGGAAGCAAATCAGACTATGAATTCATTAACTCCCGGAGGCAGATTTGGAGTTATGGTTAAAGATGCCTGGCTAAGGTGGCAAAATATTTTCCAAGGCTCTGATTTGTATTTTGGAATTTCACCGACTCCGGCTTACTCAGTTTCGGAAAAAGCATGGGGGCACCGCTTTCTTGAAAGAACAATTTTAGATTATTTCGGCATTGTTCCCGAACGCGATCTTGGGGTTGATCTTAAAGGAAATATTACAGGCGACGGGACTTTAAAATATTGGGTTAAGCTTGGCAACAATTCCTCAAACGGTCCGGAGGTAGATAAGTACAAAAGGCTTTATGCTATGTTCGAGCTAAATCCGAATCCTCAATACATATTTACATTTTATGCGGACTATGCAGCCGCACCGCTAATATTTGATCCGGTAGACGGAATTTCAAAAAACAATGACCGCTTTGTACTGTCGTTATTCTTCAACTATAATAACGCAAATACTTTTTCCGTAGGCGTAGAAACATTCATGAACATAATTGAGAATAACTACGCACCGACACCGATAACTCCGCTTGAAAATCAAACTGCGGACGGAATTTCTATCTGGGCTTGGGGAAGCCTTTCACCGACTATAAAGTTAGTCGGCAGGTTTGATTATTTTGATCCGAATACAAGTGCAACACTTGATAACCGAGGTTTGATTTTAGCCGGTGTAGATATTGCATTGGATCCAAACGTTACACTTACACCAAACTTTGAGATTAGAACTTATGAGGCTCCGCCAATTAACGGCGGCGACGGCAGTGATGTTGTTCCGAGAGTTACATTTTTCTGGAAGTTCTGATTACTTAAAGCTTCGAGTTTCAACAATATTAAAAAGTTAAAACCAGACTGTAAAATTGCTTTAATTGTTGAATTGTTATTTTGTGAAAATACTTCCAGAACTTTTACCTATAAAAAGAAGAGTATGGTGGTATCCCGGCAATTTAGCAATTTGACAATTAAACAATTTATTTAGACTGCCGCGTTCTCTACTTGCTCGGGCTTAAATGGAAACTTGAAATAAAAATGGTTCTGGTCTTCGGAGATTATTTTGTCTTTTGTCAGAAAGTATTTCTCTGCTTCGGCAGCTTTGCCGTCAAAATAAGGAAGGTAAAGCCCGTCTTCGAAATATGTTTTAGGCAATCTAATTTTTTTATTTGAAACAAGATATGCCATATCAATTAATACCCGTCTGGTAAAATTTCCCTGATCTTTTCTAAGGTAGATTGTTCTCATGTCGTTTTATAAAATTTCAAAATTGATGAGTGAAAAATAGCAAAAATGATTTTCTCTGGAAAATCCAAAGGAATATCTTTTTACTTAATTCCGTCAGTTATTAAAAAGAATAAGCGACATTGAGCCCAATATCTCCATAACCGATACTGGGTGCAAAAATTAATTTAGAATTTTCCGTACTGCCGTTACTTTTATTCGCTTCAGTTTCCGGTGCAACAATATTGCCTATTGAATAGCCGATGAAAAATCCTAATGGAAGATCGCTGTACCAGTGCATTCCCTGGCTTACAAGACTTGCACCAAGCAATCCAAGTACACAATATCCTGCAGGTCTTATCCAAGTGTATTGAGGATAGTCGTTAGCTATTACAGTCAAAACTGCAGTGGCAGCCGCCAAATGACCTGAAGGGAAAGAATAATATTTCGGCTGGTCTTTTTGGTATTCTTTAATACTTGGAAAAAATTTCCAGTCACCCAAAGTTTTATCGGAACCAGCAGGACTTTCTCTGCCGGTAATTCTTTTTAGCACCTGGACAAGTAAACCCGCACTAAGTTCCGCTTCAACTATATTGCTTGCGGTTTTCAATGCTGAAGGATCATGTTCCGCAAATCCATAAGCGGCAAACAATCCGGAAAGAATAAAATGCGATCCGCCGTCACCTAAAAAAACAAGAACGTTACTTGTACTATTAAATAAATTGGAATTATGGTAAAGTTTCTTTTCGTATTTCCAGCCGGATTTATCGTATTGCATCAAAGCGCCGGTTAAGGCAGCAATCCCTATAAAAGTGGGAACCTTAGAAGAAGTAATATTATTTCTGAAAAATAAATAATCATCTTTGGGGACATCGGTAACCATTTGGTACCATGACAAAGAACTGTTAATATTTACAGAATTAATTACTTCATCTTTATATTGAGTGAAGGTAGAATCTTTTGTAGTATGCTGATTAGGATTACCCTGAGAAGCTATTAATTGCAGATTTGCAACAAAGCATATAAAAAGAACCGCCAAGTATTTTATCATTTAGTTTTTGAAGTATTCTGAATTCGATTTTTAGATTCCACTATCCGATATTTAAGTAGACGCAAAAGATCGGATGGCAAATATATGGAAGAAAAAAAAATTAATAATATGATTTGGCGTACGAACTTAACTTTTGTTTTTAGGTGTTTAGGGACACGTTGAAAAATTTAAGATGATCGGCAGGTTTTTATTTCGAATGGATGTAGTAATGATAAATAAAAGATAATTTCATGTGGGCGCTAGTGGATTCGAACCACTGACCTCCTGCGTGTGAAGCAAGCGCTCTAACCAACTGAGCCAAGCGCCCAAAATTTATTTTCCTTAATTCAAATATTATTGAACAAACTTTAAGTTGCAAGCACAATTGATAAATTTTGTTAATAATTAGAATGGTAAAATGCAGTGATGGAATGCTGGAATAATTAAGTTTACTTCATTGTCCAAACAATCTAAAATTTTTTTGGTAATTGTGTCTTATTAAATATAATCCGATTAAATTTTTTCTATATTTCTTTTGTCTAATTTCCGAATTATTATTAACTATTTACCGGAGGTAGAACAATAGATGAAAGCTAAAAACTATTTCTTATGGCTTTCACTGGTTTTCGCTGCGTTGGCATTATCACTAACCGGCTGCGGAGATCAGAATATAAGCAGTAAGTGGCGGACCCAGAATTTGACAATAGACGGCAGCGACAGCGACTGGGGCAACTCCCTAACATTTTATGATAAACTTAATGCGTTAGTAGGTGTTGAGAATGATGATAAATTTCTTTATCTCTGTCTAGTAACCACAGATCAGCAGCTTCAAAATAAAATTTTACGGATGGGCTTAACAGTTTGGTTTGATAAAACCGGAAACAACGAAAAGAAGTTCGGCATCAAGTTTCCAATTGGATTTAGCGGTATGAATAGGCAGAACTATACAGGAGAAAGATACAATCCACAGCAAGGCGAACGTCCCAACCCGCAAGAGATTAACGATAGAATTTTGAAAGACCAAACCGACATGGAATTTGTCGGGGCTAAGAACGAAGAGATTAGACTGCCGATTGCACAACTTAAAGGGGTTGCATTAAAGCTAGGATTAAAAGACGGTCGTTTAGTTTATGAAATGAGAATTCCACTTACACATGCTGGAGGCTTTGATTATGCAATAAGTGCGGATACCGGAAGTGTAATAAGCGTCGGACTTGAAACAGGTAAAATGAGTTTTGACAAAAGCAGGAACAGAGGATTTGGACGACCTAGCGGCGGAGAAGGCGGATTCGGCGGCGGCATGGAAGGCGGAGATGACTTCGGCGGCGGACGCGAAGGTTATGAAAGAGCACGCAACTTTAATCCATCAAATTTTCAACCGTTAGATTTTTGGGCTGAAGTTAAACTGGCTTCCTCTCCTGCAAACTAAAATTTTCGGTGTTAGATACTTGATCCTGGATACTAGATTTAAGTATCCAGGATCGAGTACGAGTAACTAACATTCAGTAATCAAGTATATAGCTTCGAGGATTCAGCATCGAGCTTAAAATCCTTCTATCAAATCAAACTGCCATTCCCAGCCTATACCGGGGCGATTTAACGGAAGAACATAATCTACTTCACCGACTGCGTAACCGAAAAGATTTATTCTAAGAGCTGCGCCAGTACTTGCAACAAGAGTTCTTGTACCGCCTTTCATGAACCAAGGCTTTTCATCATTTGTCCATGCCACACCGGCATCATAAAAGAAAGCCATCTCGACAGGGAAGTAACCATAAAATCCGGGACCTATTCCAAAAACTCCGAGCAAAGGGAAACGTATTTCGGCATTACCGATTAACATTTTACTTCCGAATAAGTTGTTGACACTATCGTTAGAAGTTAAAGTCTGGTATTCATAGCCGCGAACCAAACCGGGATATCCTAAAAATTCAGGAGTGAGTCTTTGATCTTCTGCGCCGCCGCCATATCTTCCGTAATGCAGGACTCTGAAAGCAAGCGTAAACGGACTAACCGGCATAAAGTACTGACGGAAATCCAACAGGACATTTGTCCATGTAATGGAGCCTAATACAGGCGAAGCTTCAATCCTGTATCTTGTACCAAGCAGCGGGCTGGTAGCGCCGAAATAACTGTTATCGAAAACATAAGCCAGGCTGAATGTTCCTAGATTCAAATCGGGCGGTACGGGCAACTGGTCTGTATTGTTGATAAGAATTGAACCATCTGCCAGAGAAATAGCATGAGTAGTAACCTGCTGCGTATAGCTGATATTCATAAAGCCTAAAGACATTTCAAGACGTGTTGATTGATCGAACGGGTAAGAAAGCAAACCATCAAGTTCTCTGTCAGTTTCTCTGTAGATATACTGCTGTTCAATATATGCAGGCTGATTATTTATAGTAGTATACCCGGCGGCGTATCCGGTATAAAAATATGGAATCTGCTGAATTACTCCGCCCCAGTTTAACCGGCTGGAATAATTCATATATCCGACAAGACCTGAGATGTTTGTCAGTCCATTACCCGAAGAAACCTGCAATGCTGTAGCAAGATTATAATTCCCGAGTATATCGCTCCAGAAGAGTGCAACACCGCCGCCAAGATAAGTACCAAAAGCATCAACGCCGGCAGCAAGCGACGGCTGACCGACTCCAACGAGTTTAAGCGACGGACTGTAATTAGTTGAGGTATACTTAGCAGTATCAGACGGCAATCCAAAGTTCGGATTATTGAAATCATCAACAAACCAAGAATGCATTTGTTTTTGCGGCGGTAGAGCTGCCGGATTTACATCCGCCAAAAGAGGTTTGGTATTTGAGCCTTCAAGAACTTTTAATGAATCAATTGAATAAATATCATATTTATTGTTATTGAAAACTGAATAGACCATGACGTTTGAATCTGCCGCAACAGACATGGCAGGGCTTAAAGCGGTAATACCGCTAACCCCGCCGTACAAATTTGTTATTTGATTAATTTTATTTTCAGCAAGATCAAGCCTGTAAATATTATCAATACCATTATGATCCGAGATAAAATAAATACTCTTTCCGTCAGGGGACCATTGAGGATTGATATTTTTACAATTCTCGTAATTTTTAACCTTAGTAATTGCCCCGGTTTTGAAATTCATTTGAGCTATTTGATATTCTCCAAATTGATTATTGCCAAAATCAAGATTAGTTAGATTAGTTGTAAATCTATCTGTAACATAAGCGATTTCTTTTCCATCCGGCGACCAGGCAGGCTGAAGTTCGGCATAAGCATCGTCGGTTAATTGTCTGGAAGTTCCGGTTTGAAGATCATACACAAACAGATTTGAAAGACCGTTGGCAAGGGCGGAAAATACGATGTATCTTCCATTCGGCGACCATGAAGGGTTAAAAATTTCTGCAAGCTTTGGAAACCTGATTACCTTTTTCACGCTTGCGTCATTTACATCAAGAATTGTAAGAACAGGTCTGCCGCTTTCAATTGCTGAAAAGACAAACTTTTTACCAGTTGGGTCCCACGCACCTGATGAACTGATAAATTCCAAATTCTGCAAATGAGTACTGAATTCAGTTTTAAAAATATTTCTTTCTATCTTGCCGGTTTTAGCATCTGCTAAATAAAGGTCGATAGAGAAAAGATCTTTTGAAGAGAAGAAAATTATATTCTTGCCATCCGGACTTAAAGAAGGCGAGATGTTCATATCGCCGCCGCCTTTCGTTTTGGTAATCAGAACATTGCCGTAATCCGAAGGCTTCATTGTTATCTTTGACAGGGAATCATACTGAGCGCGAATTGCGGCATGCCATTGTTTGACTAAAGAATCCGGCGTAATACCGAAAGTATTTATGAAAGCATCTTTCATATTTTGTTTGAATGCCCACTCTCTTAGTAATTCTCCGATTTTTTTATTGCCGTATTTACCTCCCATAAAAGCAAGAAGCGACTGACCAAAACGGTACGGAAAATATTTATATGTGTTTTCGAGATCGGAAATATCCGGCAGTTTTTTAAGAGCTGCTTCTCTCATCCACATTGCGGTATTGGGATCTACCGGACCGATGGAACAATATTCTGCCATTCCTTCAAGGAACCACAGAGGCATATTTACTGCTGCAGGCATTCCTTGTTTTGAAAGATTGTTCTTACTGGTAATATCAAATTGGAATGCATGTGTAAGCTCATGCCCGATTACGTGACTTGTCTCTTCAAGCGGTCCTGCAAATGGAAGAACAATCCTTCGTTCAACAGGTTCGGTAAAGCCGCCGGTTCCCTGACCAATAATTTCCTGAGATACATTATTTTCTGCAAATTGAGGGAAGCCATCGTACATAATCAATGCCTGAGGACCATTAAGTGTATCATCAAACATTGCGACGCGGTTAGCATACCATCTTTCAGCCAATCTTGCAGCATAATGAACAGCATCCTTCTCTTCATCATAATAATAAATTCTAAAATGAGGTGTTTTTAGTACTTTGAAATTGAAGTTATCATAAACCACTTTATTTCTTCCAAAATATTGTGCATTTGCTTTGAAGGTGAAGACAGTTATAGAAAGGAAAACTGCTACGGCTAATACATAGAAATTATTAAATATTTTCATCTTCTCTTAAAGAATAAATTTTATAATACCGGTAATTTAACACCGTTTTAATTATTTATTGTGCTGTCTAGTAGGAATCAATTATTTTTCTGCCTCCGTAATAAGTTATCTACCGAAATTGAAGTCGAAAATAATTACTGTCACAAAAAACAAGTAATATTTTTCTAAAGAACATGCAGAAACTTTCCCGCAACAAATTAGATGATACATACTTAAGACAGATTTCGATGTAAGAAAGTTTAGCATTTTATTGTGATTAGGAATACTATTCGTTTCATTATTTAGGACGGCGATATTATGACTAAGAGAAATGATTTTTGATTCCCGGTTTTAAATAAACTTACGATTAATTAAATTTGAAGTACAATATTTTAAGCATGAAATTAGGAAAATTTTTGATTAGATTCGATTAACAATGTAAATATTTTTTATGGAAAATTTAAAACATTCTCTCGAAAAGCTTCATGAAGAACTGAAGAATGCTTCCAGCATTGATGATGAATCAAAGGAGATGCTGCGGAAATTAATTAAAGAAATAAGGGTAGTGCTGGATAAGGCTGAAGAGCCTTCCGGCAAGAAGCATCAATCTTTAATTGAAGGATTAAAAGGAGAGGCGCAGAAATTTGAAGTGTCTCATCCGGATTTAGCGGGCGCCATAAACATAGTTGTTAACGGACTGCAGAGTCTTGGTATCTAATCTTCAGCTATTCTTAATCTACTTATAAAAAATCCCAAAAGAAAAAATAAAGGACGAATATGAAAAAGTCGGTATCGGAAACCAGGAAGTACCGGTCGGATATGAATGATAAAATTTTGAACTCCGGATTTAGAGATTTTAATAAATTTTTTGCTCTTGATAATAAAGCATACATGCCTAAATTTTTTCGGTAATCCATTGAATATGAGATATTTAAAAACCAATCCTCACAAACACCCGTTGCGATTTTGGTTTTATCAAAAGCATGGTATAATACAT
>JAJYSI010000032.1 GCA_021793635.1 Bacteroidota bacterium | reverse complement strand
GTTAGTGATATTTGGTATGCTGTTTGGGGTGACAGTTCTATTGCAATTCCTCAAATGATGGTTGGAAGAATCCCAATAAATAATTCTTCAGATCTAAATTATTATTTAAATAAAGTTGTCAATAACTATAATTCCCCATACGATGAATTCAATAAAAGGTATTTACTTTTTTCCGGGGGTGACGCTACCAGTCAATCAGAAATTGATCAACTTAAAACAGTTAATGATTCCATAATAACCGAGCTATTGGAGCCTAAACCAATAGCTGGAGAATATTCTCATTTTTATAAAACAATTAATCCTTCTACAAACTTTGGTCCCTATACTCCCGGTCAGGTACAGTCTGCAATTTCAACCGGCGGAGTATTCATCTCATATATAGGGCATAGCGGTACTGCTACCTGGGATAATAGCATTAACGAAACGACCCAGCTTGAAAACAATGTAGGTAAAAATTCATTGATGACTGATTTTGGTTGTTCAACAAATAAATTTGCAGAACCTGACATTGTCTGTTTTGGTGAAAGATTTCTTTTAAGCAATACCGGGCAAGCTATAGCTTATCTCGGCAATTCGTCTCTTGGTTTTACAACTACTGCTACAACAGTACCAATTTTATTCTATCGTTCTCTATTACTGGATACATTGCATCAAGTTGGAGCAGCTCATTTAAATGCGAAAATCCAGATGTTTGATCTTTACGGAGGTTCGGAAGTATTTAATGATTTTTCATATACTAATTCACTACTTGGTGATCCTGTCATCGGAATAAAAATTCCAAATAAACCAAACTTAGAAATAGGTCAAGATGATATTAATTTTCAGGACAATTCAATTACTGAAAATGATGATTCAACTTTAATGAAATTCGTCGTGCATAATTTTGGATTAGCACTGAATGATAGTCTTCAGGTAAAAATAATTCATTCATTACCGGACAAATCAGTAGAAATAAAAAACTTAACTATCCGGTTACCCGATATTTCAGATACGTTAAGTGTCTGGCTAAATGTTAAATCTATGCCGGGTACTCATTCTGTACAAATTATTATTGATCCCAATGATTATGTGGATGAGATTTATAAAACTGATAATACTGCGCAGACTACTTTCTATGTAGCATCTGAAAGCCTTAAAGATTTGATAGCAAATAAGGTCGAAAATTCAGCTCTTAATTTTATTGATGTTCTTAGTCCTACTTTGAATAAGTCGATAAATTTCAACATCATCATTCAGACATCTCTCGAAGCAAACTTTCAAACATATAACCAGTTCTCGGATTCTGCGCAACCCTTTATTACACATATAAGCCTTTCTAATCTTACTCCCGGAAATAGATATTGGGTACGTTATAAAATAGATGATCAGAATTCCTTATTTTCACAGCCTAAATCATTTCTGAATTCAGGCAATTATAAATTTTACCTCGCTGATTCAACATCTTTTGAAAACCAGAATAATAATAATGTAAGTTTTTCAAATACTAATCTTCATCTATCACAAGATTCGATAAAAATTTCAGTTATATCTGAAGGTTATTATTCCGGCGCCAGCTGCTCAATTTTGATAAATGGAAATAATATTTTATCTAACACATATTTTGCAGGGATGGGAATAGCTGTTCTCGATCAGAATTCTTTTGCAATAGATACAACTGCTTGGTATAACCTTTTTAATCAACCTGCAAACATGCAGCAATTAGTGAACCTTATTAATTCAATACCTAATGGTAAGATTGTATTAATGGGTGTTGCTGATGATGCAGCAAATAATATAACGGCCGCTTTGAAAACAGCAATCAAAACTATAGGCAGCGCTTTGATCGATTCATTAAATTTTAGAGGTTCGTGGGCAATTATAGGGCAGAAGGGTGCTGCAAAAGGTTCAGTTCCGGAAGGAATTGAAGGACCATACAACGGGTTAGTGTCAATTGATTCAATTTTTTCAGTACCTGCAGTTGCCGGGCGAATGATTACTAATAATATCGGGCCAGCATCTAAATGGCAATCAATGCAGGTTAATCAAAATATTTCTTCAGATGGGTCGATAAAATTCAGACCTATTGGAATAAAGGCAGACGGTTCTTCTGATACATTAAATTATCTGACTGTAATTAATAATTTCGCTGATTTAAGTTTTATTGACTCCAGAAAATATCCTAATCTAAAATTGGATGCAGAAATGCATGCTTCTTCTGCCGGTATTTCTCCGGCGATAAAATTAATTGGAGTCAATTTTACTGGATTGGCTGAGCTTGGCACAAATTACCAGGTTGTTTCTATCTCAAGTGATTCTGTTCTTGTTGGTACAAATGAAAATTTGCAATTCTACGTTTATAATGCCGGAGAAGTCCCCGCAGATAGTTTCAATGTTCTAGTTGAGATGACTAATTCAGATAATTCAAAAAATAAAATTTATGAATCTCTGATAGATAGCCTTAATCCCGGAAGTAGGCGACTCTTCAATCTAAATTATACACCGACGAATGCCGGTGAAAAAAGTTTTTATATTACCATTGACCCGGATAATAAAATTCCAGAACTATATAAGGATAATAATGTTTTTTCAATTCCATTTTTCGTTAAAAGCGATACTTCCATTCCTTCTCTAAAAATTACGTTTAACGGAAACGATATTATGGATGGTGATTATATTTCAAATCATCCTAAAATTAAAATTGCTCTGTATGATCCTTCAAATCTTTCAATTACTGATACTTCTGCCGTTAGTATTTTTCTAAATGGAAATCCGGTTTACTATTCAAACAATATTTCCACTTTAATGTATCAATATAATTCCTCGAATCCGAAATTTACCGCGTCTTATACTCCAACTTTAGCGGATGGAAATTATACTCTTACGGTGATGGGGAAAAATGCTTCAGGCAGAATCGTCGATTCAGCAGGAATTTCTAGAAACTTTGTTGTATCAAGCAAGTTTAATATTCAGGAGGTTTATAATTATCCTAATCCCTTTAGCGGCGGCACTTATTTTACATTTAAATTGCCACAGATGCCCGACGAATTAGATATTTTCATCTACACCGTCGCAGGCAGATTGATTAAAAAAATAAAAGTCTATTCATCACAATTGAACTATGATTTCAATAAGATTTATTGGGATGGCAGGGACGAAGACGGCGACCTTCTTGCAAACGGGGTTTACTTTTACAAGGTAGAAATTAAAAGAGCCGGTTCGACTGATAATGTTATTCAAAAATTAGCGATCGTTCGATAAATTCATTTCAAAAATATTATACTATATTCGTAATAAATTTTCTGAAGATTATGTAAATGAAACAAATTTTACTTTTTGCTCTGTTGTTAGTCCTGATTAAACCAGTATATTCTCAAGAAGCTTTTTATCCAAGACCAGGCAATGGTTATTTTGACGGTGGTATGGGATTGGATTGGATAGATGGTGAGTTGTATTATTCTTTCCATATCCGGCCCGAGATTGCTTTAGGGAATTGGGGAGTGGGCTTAGACCTGAATTTTGACATCAATAAAAATGGAAATATCCGGGAAGAAAATTTTAATGAACTTTCGGATTACTTAAGTATTATTCGTTATTTAAGATATGGCGAGAAACATGACCCCGTTTATATAAAGCTAGGCGCACTAGATTATTATAACCTTGGGCACGGAAGCATAATGTATCAGTATAACAATAGCCCAAGTATTGACACAAGAAAAATAGGCTTAGTAAGCGATATCGATTTTGGTAATTTTGGTTTTGAGTCGATATACAGCACGTTTGCAGAGGCAGGAGTAACCGCAGTAAGAGGTTATGTTAGACCGTTAAGATTTACAACTTTAGCTAATATCCCCATAATTGGCAATCTGGAAGTTGGTGGAACTTATGCAGTTGATTTTAATAAATATTCGGGGGTTGTTTATGTTCCGGATTATAGTAAAGCCGGGCCAGTTCCGCCAGTAGGTCCCACATCATATGCTTTGAAACCGGAAGATAAAGGCAGAATGCAAATTATCGGCATCGACTTAGGTTTACCACTTATAAATTCCAGCTTGTTCAATCTTCAACTATATTCTGATTTCACTAAGATTATAAATTACGGCGGCGGAGTTGCAACTGGAATCATGGTGGAAATGAATGGATTGGGAATTCTTAATGCATCAGCAAAGCTTGAAAGACGATTTAACCAGGCTCAATATATTGCCTCATATTTTAATTCGATGTATGAAATTCAAAGATATCAATTTGATACGGCCTCCGGTACTTTTTCGAGTAAAGCAGATTTGTTAGCTTCCATAACTAATCCGGATAACGGATATTTTGGCGAAATAGATTTACATTTTCTTGGAGCGCTTGACGTAATAGGCAGTTACCAGCGTCTTGATAAAACACCGGATAGCGGAATTCTCCATTTTGTTGCAAACGTTTCACCCGAAGGTATGCCGATTGTAGTTAGAGGCGGATATGATAAAACGAATATCAGTGCAGAGTCTCAAATTCTGAAAGTTGACAACAATTCATTCATGTATTTTGAATTTGGTTATAAACCAATGCCTTATATACTTGTTTCGATGATTTACAAATGGACATTCACCCCAATCAGAGATGCAAACAATAACGTAATTGATTATCAGCCCCAAAAGAGAATTGAACCGAGAGTATCATTTATTTACCCTCTTAACTTCTAATAAAAACAACAGCTTAATACGCCTGTATACTTGGCAGGCGTTTCATCCATTAACAATTTCTTAACATAACCATAACCTTCCATTAACACACAGGAGAATTTTTCTGTCTAATATTGCAACGTCAATTTTAACCATGAATTTCTAATTAATTATTTAATAACAAATCAAAGTAAAAAACTATGAAAAAACTATCATTACTATTCTTTTCCTTTTTGGTTTTTGCCGGTCTTGCTAATGCGCAGGACAAAGGTCCAAAGTTCAGCGGGTTGATGTTCGGTGATTACTATTATATTACTTCTTATCACGATGCTGCTCAAACTAATCTGCAGGCATTTGAATTTAGAAGGATTTATTTGACCGCAGATTATACTATTTCAACTGACATGTGGGCAAGATTTCGTTTAGAATCAGATCCTACAGCATCAAACCTCGGCAACGGGAAATTATCAACAATGGTTAAAGATGCTTTCTTAGACTGGAAAAATGCAGTCGGAAACGGCGATCTTGCCATCGGTCTTCAAGGTACCTGGAATATCAATATGGCTGAAGGTATTTTCGGATACCGCCCGCTTGAAAAAACAATTCAAGATTTACATGGCATCAGCGCTTCAAGAGATCTTGGTATTTCTCTAACGCAAAAATTTTCAGATGCTTTTTCTGCCGGTCTTTTGCTCGGGAACAATACCGGCAACGGTGATTCATTTTTACCGGGTCAAACTACAAATACAGGACAAGCAAGATATAAGTCCGGTTATCTTTTCTTGCAATTTATTCCAACTTCAGGGTTTACAATTTTACTTGACGGTCAATATTCAGGAGCGCCTGCTTCAAAATATGCTAAGACCGGTGATGTAATTGTAAATTACGCAACCAAGGAGTTTAGTCTTGGCGCGCAAGGTTTTGTTAATGCAATCGATCACGGTGAAGCAGACGGTTCAACTTTACAAAGAAATGGCATTAGCCTAAACGGATGGGTTGGTCTTTCGGATAATATTCGATTTGTTGCAAGATATGACAGCTATACACCTGACGCAAATACTAAAAACACAACTATTGCAAACAGCACGCAGAATTTAATAATGGGCGCTCTTGACTTCGCAGTGAGAAAAAACGTTCATATTATGCCGAATATTGAGTATACTTCATACGGTCTTTCCGGTTCAAAGGCAGATGTTTTACTTAGAGCAACTTTCTTTTTCAGTTTCTAAATTTGATTTAAAATTATTTCACAAATTATTTATATTTACATAAGGAGTTATAAAATGAAGTTCAAAATTCTTTCACTTGTAATAATGATAGCAGCAGTTTTTTCTGTTTCATCATTTGCGCAGGTTAAGTTAACCGGAGCCGGTTCAACTTTTGATTACCCGATTTTTTCAAAATGGTTCGATCTTTATTACAAAATGACCGGAGTCCAAATCAATTATTCTTCTATCGGCAGCGGCGGCGGAATTCAGCAGGTTACTGAAGGTACAGTCGATTTTGGAGCTTCGGATGCACCTTTAACACCGGATCAAATGAATACTTTTAGATCCAAAAGGGGAACCGAAATTATACATCTGCCTATTATCATGGGCGGCGTAGCAGTTACCTATAATCTTCCTTCAGTGGGACAAGGCTTAAGGCTCGATGGTGAAACTTTAGCGGATATTTATCTTGGAAAAATTTACAAATGGAATGATCCCCGAATTGTAAAATTAAATCCAGGGAAAAATCTTCCTAACAAAGCAATCCTTGTTACACACCGCTCTGAAGGCAGCGGTACAACTTTTATCTATACAAGCTATCTTTCAAAAGTTAGTCCTGAATGGGCAAAGAAAGTAGGCAATAGCACTTCAGTTGACTGGCCTGTCGGTCTTGGCGGCAAAGGAAGTGAAGGAGTTTCCGGTTTAATATCTCAAACACAGGGCGCTATCGGTTACGTTGAATTAGCATATGCAGTTCAAAATAAACTACCTTATGCAATTATGAAGAATAAAGACGGAAATTTTATTGAGCCTAATTTTAATACAGTTACCGAAGCTGCTGCAGGCGCAGTAAAAAATATGCCTAAAGACCTTCGCGCGGTTATTACTAATGCCGATGGTAAAAACGCATATCCGATTTCAGGTTTTTCCTGGATCGTAGTGCCGAAAGATATTAAAGATTATTCAAGAGCCGCTGCTTTAGTTAAGTTTTTAAGATGGGGGATCACAAAAGGACAGGCTTATGCGCAAGGGCTTTATTATTCGCCTCTTCCTAAACAAGTTCAAAAGTTAGACCTTGAAAAGGTAAATTCAATAACAAGTAACGGAAAAAAGATTAGTGTTAAATAATTCAGCCGGGAATTTGAACGAAAGCGAATCGTTCAATAGAATCCAAAATTTCTTTAAGAAGAACAAAAGAAAAGATACTTCTACTTTCTTGAATAAAATTTTGGGTAATAAAAACCTCGGTGATCTGATTTTTGAAAGACTAACATTGCTTTTTGCAGTGTTAGTCTTTTTATTAGTAGTTTTTATGGGATGGGAAATGTATTCCCATTCTATTCTTTCTATCAAAAAATTTGGTTTTGGATTTTTATTTTCGTCAACTTGGGACCCATATCGGGAAATATTCGGCGCTCTTCCTGTAATTTATGGGACATTAGTTTCTTCTTTTCTAGCACTGTTAATTGCCGTTCCCCTTGGTCTCAGTGTTGCTATTTTTTTATCCGAGCTTGCGCCCGCATGGATTGAGAAGCCTCTTTCATTTTTAACGGAATTGTTAGCGGGGATTCCGAGTGTTATATATGGGCTTTGGGGAATTTTTGTCCTGGTACCCTGGCTTCGAGATACGATTGAGCCTTACCTTCAAAATGAATTTCCAAACTCTCCTTTCTTCCAAGGCGCTCCTTATGGATTTGGAATGCTCGCAGGAGCCATCATTCTTTCAATTATGGTTCTTCCGATCATTTCATCGATATCGCGGGATATTTTAAGGTCAGTACCCTATACTCAAAGAGAAGCTGCTTATGCTTTGGGCGCTACAAAATGGGAAGTCACTAAAATTGTATTAGGCAATGCTAAATCCGGTTTGGTTGGAGCCATCATGTTAGGACTCGGTAGAGCAATTGGTGAAACAATGGCGGTAACTATGGTTATCGGAAATCGTGCGCAAATATCTGCATCACTTTTAGACCCTTCCTATACTATGGCAAGCGCTGTCGCTAACGAATTTACGGAAGCTTCATCAGGCATGTACTTAAACGCCTTAATCGAACTTGCCCTTGTCCTTTTTATAATTTCTATTATTATTAATATCCTGGCACATCTTCTTGTATGGAGCACAGAACGAAAATGGAAATAAAATCCTACAAGGAAAAATTTACTTTTATTAGAAGAAGAACAACTAACGTTGTTATGCTCTCGGTTTCTTTTTTGGCTGCAATAATTACTATTGCACCCTTAATCTTAATTTTCTATTATACCATATCAAAGGGGATAGCAAACTTAAACATTAATTTTTTTACAAAGCTTCCGACGCCTGTAGGGGAATCCGGCGGAGGAATGGTTAATGCAATTATTGGAACACTAATATTAATTGCAATCGGCGGGGGTATAGGAATCCCGGTAGGAATTTTAAGCGGCGTTTATCTGTCAGAATTTGGGAAAAATAAATTTGGCGCGGTTGTTCGTTTTTTTGCAGATGTTTTAAGCGGAATACCTTCTATCGTAGTAGGTGTGGTTGCGTATACTCTTGTAGTTATTCCGATGAGGCATTTTTCAGCGCTCGCCGGCGGAATTGCATTAGCAATATTAATGATTCCGACGATTACACGTACAACAGAAGAGATGATTAAGCTTGTCCCTCAGTCCTACAGGGAAGCAGGACTCGCCTTAGGAATTCCTAAATGGAAAATAACTGTAATGATAGTCCTCAAGACTGCGTGGAAAGGAATTGCAACGGGAATACTTCTCGGGCTTTCAAGAGCCGCTGGCGAAACAGCGCCTCTTTTGTTTACTTCGCTCGGAAATAGATTTTGGTCAACGAATATTTTCCAACCGATAGCATCTCTTACAGTTTATATATATCAGTACGCTTCTTCACCCTTTAAGGATTGGAATGATCAGGCATGGACTGCAGCGCTTGTGTTAATTATCCTTATTTCTCTTTTAAGTCTAATTTTCAGAATTATTACAAGATCAAAATATAGAACGTAAATTAAATGGTATTTAACGCTCAGACAAATAACGAAATAACGTCAAAAGCTACTCATCATAAGCATGATGCAATAAAGATTTCGGTGAAAGACCTTTCTGCTTATTTTGGGAAGACGAAAGTTCTTAAAAATATTTCTATGACGATTCCAGAAAAAAGGGTCCTTGCCATTATTGGCCCATCAGGCTGCGGTAAATCAACTTTTTTACGAAGCCTAAACCGAATGCATGAGGTCGTTGGGGGAACAATGACCGGCAGTATTATATTTGACGGTGAGGATATTATGAAACAAGATCCCGTATATTTGAGAAGAAAAATCGGTATGGTTTTTCAAAAGCCAAACCCATTTCCTACAATGTCAATTTTCAATAATGTTGTAGCTGGATTAAAATTAAACGGTTTCCATAATAAAAAAGCGCTTGCTGAAATTGTAGAAAAAAGCTTAATACAGGCCGCTCTTTGGGATGAAGTAAAAGATATATTGCACAAATCGGGCGCAGACATCTCCGGGGGGCAGCAGCAACGCTTATGTATTGCGCGAACAATTGCAATAAATCCCGAAGTAATTTTAATGGATGAGCCTGCAAGCGCGCTTGATCCTCTTTCTACTACAAAAATTGAAGAGCTTATTTTTGAATTGAAAAAAGATTATACAATAGTTATTGTTACACACAATATGCAGCAAGCGGCCCGGGTAAGTGACTTTACAACATTTTTCTATATGGGCGAGTTAATCGAATATTCAGAGACAAAAAAAATGTTCGTCGCTCCGGCTAAAAAACAAACTGAAGACTATATCACAGGCAGGTTTGGTTAAAATATTTACAATACTCGTGAACTTACAATTGAACTTATTCTTTCGAGTTTAAGTTCAAGTTCAAGTGTAAGTGTAAGTATAAGATTTTTAAGTTAAAGGATATCAGGAAAAGATGGAAAGACATTTTGAAAAAGAGCTTGAAGAACTAAAAACTACCATCAAC
This sequence comes from Bacteroidota bacterium, assembly GCA_021793635.1. The sequence goes on along the minus strand of JAJYSI010000032.1, from coordinate 3,846 downwards.
AAAATGGCATCGATTGTTGACGATCAAGTTGAAAATAGTTTTAAGGATATGGAAGACTCCGGAGTCAGACTGTTTAAGGAAATCAAACAAAGAGATAGGGAAGTAGATGCTTACGATAATCTAATTATGGCTCAATGTGAAAACTTGCTTGCACTATATCAACCAGTTGCTACCGATCTTCGTTTTATATTGACGGCAATTAAAATTGACAGCCAGCTTGAGCGCTGCGGTGATATTGCGGTTAACATAGCGCAGCGTGTTAAAAAAACTGAAAACTTTCGGGATATAATAGTCCAAACAGATCTTCCGGATATGGCTAGAATTACTCGTGAAATGGTTAAGGATGCTATTACTTCATTTATAAACTGCGATAGCGGATTAGCAAAAACAATCTGGAAAAAAGACGATATTGTTGATGATTATAATAAAAAAATATTTAAACAGCTTGTAGAAAAAATTCAATCCAACCCTGAGATTACTGAAGCTTGTGCGCATTTAATAGTGCTTTCCCGGCAGATTGAACGCCTTGCAGACCATGCTACTAATATTTCCGAGGATGTTATTTTTTTAGTTGAAGCAGAAATTATAGCACACCAAAAAAAACTTAGCGGATATCAATTACCTGAATAAAACTTATGGGCACTTCTAAAAACTATCATTTATAAAAATTTAACGCAGAGAACGCAAAGAATACGCGAGGTTCGCAGAGAATATTGAAGTTTTTAGAAGTTTCCATATTATTGTATAAAAACCCCCGGCGGAGCAATACATTAGTCGAAATAATCATCAACAAAAAATATCTAAGAACCACAGAGTGGCGACACAGAACTTATCCTGTTTAAGATTTTCCTATTTTATCGATTGCTGCTCTAATCCTCTTAATGGTTTCTTCTTTGCCAAGGATAAATAAAATATCAAATACACCGGGACCTGCACTCATGCCTGATACAGCTAATCGCAATGGGTGAATTAATTTTCCTTTGCCGATATTTAATTCCTCAGCAACTTTCGCCAAAGCATTTTCGTAATCTTCCTTTAACGGATTTGTAAGAGAGGCAAAAGCATCGTGTAATTTATTGAGTTGTTTAGGAGTTTCTGATTTCCAGTTTTTCTCTATCGCAGCTTGCTCATAAGTTTGGGGAGCTTCAAAGAAAAAGAAACTTTTAGTGAAATACTCATTTACAAAAGAAACCCGTTCTTTCATTACTGAAATAATTTTTAATAAGTAATCGTCACTAAAATTCTGACAGTCGATATCTAATTTTTTACCTTCCTCTTTGATCATTTGCAAAATGTCAGTGTTCGGTTTTTTGCGGAGATGCTCTGCATTAAGCCAATTTAGTTTTTCTAAATCAAAAACAGCACCTGATTTATTTACCCTTTCGAGTGAAAAATTTTCTATGAGTTCATTCATGTAATAAAATTCTTTATCGTCTCCGGCGTTCCATCCAAGTAAAGCAACAAAATTAATTAGCGCTTCTTTCAAAAATCCTTTTATGCGGTAATCTTCAACTGCAACATCGCCCTGACGTTTGCTTAGTTTCGAACGGTCAGGATTAAGCAATAACGGAAGATGTGCGAATATGGGTTTTTCCCAGTCAAAGAAGTCATATAGTAATACATGTTTTGGCGTAGATGAAAGCCATTCCTCACCGCGAATAACATGCGTAATTTTCATTAAATGATCATCAACCACATTGGCAAGGTGATATGTAGGATAACCATCGCTTTTAATCAGGACCTGATCATCAACATTACTGCTATTGAACTCTACCTGTCCTCGTACGACATCATTAAAGATTATTTTTTTATTGGCTTCGACATCTAAGCGTACCACGTGGGGTACACCTTTTGAGAGATTTTCTTCGATTTCTTCTTTACTCAAATGAAGGCAATGCTTATCATATTTTGCCTGGGGAAGTTTTTGACGCTGTTGTTCTTCGCGCAGTTTTTCAAGCCGTTCGGGTGTACAGAAGCAATAATATGCTTTGCCGTTTGCAATAAGATCGGCTGCATATTTCTTGTAAAGGTCAAGCCTCTGAGATTGCATGTACGGACCAAATTGACCGCCGATATTTGGTCCTTCGTCGTATTCAAGTCCACACCATTTCAATGATTCAATCAAATTTTCAACGGCTCCTTCAACATACCGGTTCCGGTCGGTATCTTCAATTCTAAGGACAAATTTTCCGTCGTTATGTTTTGCAAATAGGTAGTTATACAATGCCGTGCGAAGTCCGCCTACATGCAAATAACCGGTGGGGCTCGGGGCAAATCTAACTCTTGGTTTTTCACTAATCATAAAAAACTCAAATTGAGATAAAATGAATAATATATCAAGGAATTAATGTGGTGTGATCTTTTTTGTAAAAACTTGAGTATAAAATTAAAAAATTAAAGAGCATTAACATTGTTAAGGGTATAATATTTAACTTTCTCTATAAATTCCTGGCTATCAATTGGTTTAGGGATATAATCCGTTGCGCCGGATTCTAAACATTTTTCCCTGTCACCTTTCATAGCAAAAGCAGTTAAAGCAATGATGGGTATTTCTTTATATTCTTTCATCTGCCGTATTTTTTCAGTAGCTTCAAAACCATTCATTACCGGCATCTGCATATCCATAAGTATCAGATTAAATTTTTGCTTTTGCACAGCTTCAACTGCTTCTGCACCGTTTTCTACAACCACAATAGATTCAAAATTGTTTTTCTTAAGAAGTCTGGTAACAATAATCTGAGAATGTTTGTAATCTTCAACTAAAAGAATTTTGATAGGATCCTTTTTGCTTGCAATTTCTTCAGGTGTAGGCGGCTCATCAAAGCGGTTAATCATTTGATTTATAGTATCGGAAAGCTGCTCAATATTTGTACTGCTTTTCTTAAGTAGATCGGAAAACATTCCGTCAATTTTTTTAATATCCTCCTGTTAATTTTCTTTACCAGTATAAATTACAATAGGCAGATTTGAAAATTTTGGTTTGGATTTAATTTGCTTTATCAGGTCGAAGCCGTTAATTTCAGGCATATCAAGGTCTATGATGGCAAGATCAAGGTTTATTGCTTCAATCATATTCATCACGCGGGAAGAATGTGACTCTGCAATTGCATTAAATCCGGCTTGTTCAATAGCTTCTTTTATCAAACTTAAAGTTGGGACATCATCATCAACAATTAAAATATTGGAATCTTTTTTAAGTCTGTAACTTGTTAAAACTTCGATGAGAAACTTATATTGAATCGGCTTTACAAAATATTCGACGGCTCCCATCAAAAAAGCCTTCTGCTGTTCAGCTTCAACCGAGCACACTATAACCGGAGTATTTTTTGCATTCTTATGTTCCCGGATTCTTTTAAGCAATTCAAAACCGTTAGCATCCGGTAAAATAATATCCATTAGTACGGCAAGGAAAATTTCTTTGTCAATTATTTTTAGAGCTTGCTCCGCTGAGTTAACGATTGTTGGTTCGTATCCCCATTTATTTAAATAGTTACTTAAAAGCTTTGAGGTGGCGTAATCATCTTCCACAACCAAAACTTTATTCTTCTTACCGGGTTTAGGTAAAGTACTTATTTGTGCTTCAATAGTTGAAATATTTTCGGAGTTGATGCTAAAGCTGTATGTAGTTCCTTTTCCCAAGGAACTTGTTACCTCTATCTCGCCATTTAAAAGTTCAATATATCTTTTTGCAAGCAAGAGGCTTAATCCTGTCGTGTTGCCTATCTTAGGATTTCCAAGTTCGAAAAGCGAAAAAGGTTTAAAAATGTCTTTCAGTTTATTAGCTGAAATGCCCGAGCTTGTATCGCTGATTTTAAAGTTTACTTTATTTAGGTTTCCAGCAGAAAC
>JAJYSI010000589.1 GCA_021793635.1 Bacteroidota bacterium | reverse complement strand
AAAAAAAACTACTTCGGGATTTTAAAGCCGGAATTCTTCATGTCTTTATTTTTTGGGGTTTTGTACTTTTCCTTTTTGCTGTCGTTGAAGCATTTATCCAGGGCTTTTATTCGCCTTTTTCATTTCAATTTTTAGGACCGGTTTATTCATTAATAACGATTATTGAAGATGTTATGGGCTTGATGGTCATTCTTTCAGTATTATATGCCCTATATCGCCGCTATGTTATTCATATTCCTCGTCTTGAAGTTGGTAAGGCTGAAAAGATTGACGCTACGATAATTCTGTTGTTAATAATGTTTGTAGTTATAGGGATGTTTGGTGAAAATATTTCTTTGATTGCAAGCCATAATTTTGTTTTAAAGAATTATGAAGTAAGACCGATCTCCGCTATTCTCAGTCCGCTATTTTATTCAAATCATCCCACAAATGCAGTAACATTTTTTGAAATATTTTGGTGGATGCACGTATTAGTCGTATTAACATTCCTAAATTACTTACCGTTTTCAAAGCATCTTCACGTCTTGACTTCTATTCCGAATACTTTCTTTGCAAACCTTGAGCCCTTGAGAAATACCATTAAACCTCTCAATCTTGAAGATGAGAGTGTTGAAGTGTTTGGAGCTGCAGATATTGAACAGTTTTCTTGGAAACAAATTCTTGACGGATATTCTTGTACTCAATGCGGAAGATGTTTTTCTGTGTGTCCGGCTGCTACAGTAGGAAAATCTTTATCGCCAAGAAAAATAATCGTAGACATCCGGCATAGAGTAGAAGAAAAAGCCCCGCTGCTCCTAGAAAATAAATCTAACGAAGAAATTTTCGGTAAAACTTTAGTCCATGATTATATCTCGGATACAGAACTTTGGGAATGTACAACTTGCATGGCTTGTGTTCAGGAATGCCCGGTAATGATAGAGCATGTCGACTCCATCGTAGATATGCGACGCGATTTAGTGCTGACGGAATCTCAATTTCCTTCTAACTTAAATAATGTCTTCAAAAGCCTTGAAACTAACTATACTCCCTGGGCTTTTAACCAATCCGACCGCGCCGCTTGGGCAGAAGGTATGAACATCAAAACAATGGCTGAAGATCCAAATGGTGATATTCTTTTCTGGGTCGGATGCGCCGGTTCTTTTGATGAACGCTATAAAAAAGTTACTAAAGCATTTGCTTCCCTGATGCAGAAAGCAAATATCAATTTTAGGATTTTAGGTACTGAAGAAAAATGTAACGGCGACACAGCTCGCAGGCTTGGTAATGAATACCTTGCCCAGATGTTGATGAAGGAAAATATAGAAACTCTAAACAATTATGGAGTAAAAAAAATTGTTACTGCCTGTCCGCATTGCTTTCATTCGATTAAAAATGAGTATAAACAATTCGGCGGAAATTTTGAAGTGCTCCATCATACGGAGTTCTTAAATGAATTATTGAGTGAAGATAAAATTAAACTTAAAGATGATGCATCAGTAAAGAAAGTCACTTATCACGATTCATGTTATCTTGGAAGATATAACGGAGTTTATGATTCGCCCCGTCTTTCATTAGGGAAAATAAACGGGTTGGAAATTGTTGAAATGAATCGAAATAAGAGTAAAGGATTTTGCTGCGGCGGCGGCGGCGGAAGAATGTTCTTAGAAGACGAAGAGGGGGGTAGAATCAATATTGAAAGAACACGCGAAGTCCTTGAAACAGAAGTATCCACAATTGCTTCTGCCTGCCCATTCTGTATGACTATGATGACCGATGGAGTTAAACATTTTGAAAAAATTGACGAAGTACATGTAAAAGATATTGCGGAAATTATATTTGAGAATTCTAACTAATCATTTCTATAAACTAAATTTAGGAGGTATCCTATGAGTAAATTTGAAGACTTAGTTCAAGCAGTAAAAACCCTGGAAGCAGATTTTGAAAAATTCTACGAGAAGGGACAAGCTGCTGCAGGTACACGTCTACGCAAAGGTCTTAGCGATTTGAGAAAACACGCCCAGGAAGTTCGTAAAGATGTCCAGGAAGTGAAATCTCAAAGAAAAGCTAGCAAATCATAATCCTGTGTATAAAGTAGGCTGAATTAAATTTAATTCAGCCTTATTTTTTATGAATAAAAAATTCCCGGTTTTATTTCTTCTCATCATTTTATCTTTCTTTAGTCTTTTTATTAATTCTGCAAGTAGTAAATCAACTAACTCAAAAAAGATATATACAGATTCATTAGTTACGATTTCTATTTCTGCCGTTGGCGATTTGATGTGCCATACTATTGAATCAGACTATGCAAAAGTATCCGCCGACAGTTTTAATTTTAATCCATTTTTTGATTCTGTAAAGAAATTTATTAAAGAACCGGATTTTGCCTTTGGTAATTTGGAAACCGTTACAGCGGGAAGATCCGAAGGTTATTCCGGTTATCCGATGTTTAATTCTCCTGATGAATTTATTTCTGCAATTAAATATGCAGGTTTTAAATTAATTTCTACTGCTAATAATCATGATTT
>JAJYSI010000588.1 GCA_021793635.1 Bacteroidota bacterium | reverse complement strand
ACCGCAGAGATAGTTTGTTACTTCAAAGCTAAACCGGTTATTGTTGATGTTCAAAAAGATTCCTTTAATCTTGATCCGGCAGAAATTGAAAAAGCAATTACCGGTAAAACAAAAGCAATCATACCGGTGCACTACGGCGGAAATCCGTGCGATATGGATGAGATAATTTCGATGGCTAAAAGCCGCAATATAAAAATTATAGAAGATGCTGCTCATGCGCTACCTGCCCGGTATAAAAATAAAATGATCGGAACTATCGGCGACATAACATGCTTCAGCTTTTACGTTACTAAAACACTTGCAACCGGTGAAGGCGGAATGCTCTGTACGGACGATGAAGAAATAGCAAAGCGATGTTCGGTTATGCGTCTTCATGGAATTAACAGCGATGCCTGGAAGCGTTACTCTGATGAAGGTTCATGGTATTATGAGGTTGTTGCGCCAGGATTCAAATACAATTTTACCGATATTCAAGCCGCGCTTGGATTAGCCCAGTTAAAGAAAATTGATTTTATGCTTGAGGAGCGGAAAAAAATCTTTAAGAAATATAACAGCCTCTTTGAACATAACGATCTATTAAAATTATATAAATATAAAAGCGATATAAAACCATCTTACCATCTTTACCCGGTACTTTTGGAAATAGACAGGCTGAGAATTTCCCGTTCTCAATTTGTTGACGAATTAAAGAAAGAAGGAATCGGAGTAAGCGTCCACTTTATACCGCTTTACCGGCATCCTTATTACCGTGATACTTTTAAACTGAAAGAAAAAGATTATCCGGTTTCTGAATACATATATCCGAGAATTATAACTTTACCAATCTGGCCCGGAATGTCGGAAGAGCAAGTTTGCAGAGTTGCCGATACAATTAATAATTTGACAAGGAAATTTTCCAAATGAAAATGGGAGCTAAAATAATTTCATTTTACTTTGGAATTGAGCCAGGTATTTTTGCGGAGTGAATAGAAAAATGTATTTAATAATTAAAAGATTTTTTGATGTCGCTCTTGCATTAACCGGATTAGTGCTGCTGCTTCCGTTGTTTATTGCAATCTCTCTATTAGTTTTTTTGTCTTCCGGTTTGCCTATTTTTTATTTGCAGGAAAGAGTCGGTAAAAACTGGAAGCCGTTTAAGATTATTAAATTCAGGACAATGATTAAGGATGCGGACAAAATCGGAGCGGGGATTACTTCTGATTCCGATACAAGAATAACTCCGGTTGGTAAAATTCTTAGAAAGACTAAGCTTGATGAACTGCCGCAATTGATAAATGTATTGATAGGCGAGATGAGCCTTATTGGACCGAGACCGGAATTACCGGAATTTGTAAATCACTTTAAGGAAGATTACTCCTTCATACTTAACATAAAGCCGGGCATAACCGATTATGCTTCGGTAAAGTTTAGGAATGAAGAATCGATGATTAAATCAAACGATAATGAATCCTTTTATCTTAAGGAAATTCTTCCATCAAAAATTACTTTGTATAAAAAGTATATCCGTGAGATGGGGCTGTTTACAGATTTCAAAATACTTTTTTATACACTAAAGGGACTTATTTTATGAAGACAGGGCTGGCTTCTTTTGCACCAACCAATTTAATGAGGAAATTTCTTTTAATATTTTTAGATGTAATTTCTTTTACGGCATCGCTTTTTATATCAGCGGCACTCAAGAATAATTTTAATTCCGGTATTGGCTGGAATAACTTAATTACTTTCATTCTCCCTGTTATAATACTTACCAAAATATTTGTGTTTGCATCATTCAAGCTTTATGATATTTCATGGAAATACGTTTCAATCCAGGATATTGCGAATATTGTAAAAGCCTGTCTTGTAAGCAGCGGATTAATTTTTATAATTATTTACGGCTTTAATCTTTATGAAATTACCGGTCTTACAAAATCAATTTTGCTAACTGATTTAGTACTTACTTTCCTATTTTCTTCTTCTTTTAAAATATCAAAAAGAATGTATCTGGAAGTAATGAGAAACAGCATTAACATTGCAGACAAAAAGAGAACACTGATTGTTGGTGCAGGAAGCAGCGGAGAGCAGCTTTTGCGTGAAGTTAATAGAAATATTCCCGGCGAGTTTAATCCAATTGGCTTTGTTGATGATGATCCGCAGAAACAAAATTTGTATTACCAGGGAATTAAGGTACTTGGTACTACCGATATGCTTCCGGAAATAATCAAGAAGTTCAAGATTGAATCAATCTTAATATCAATACTCTCGGCAGACAGGAAATTCCACCGCAAAGTTTTGAAGATTGCACGCGATTGCAGAGTAAGCGATGTAAAAGTTATTTCAACAGTAAACGATGTTTCTAATTCAATAAAAGTAAGAATAAATGATGTTAGAGACATTGACTTAAGCGATTTAATCGGAAGACAGGCAGTTTCAATCAACACTAAGCTGATTGCAAACTATTTGAAAGACAAGCGTGTAATGATTACCGGTGCTGCCGGCTCAATCGGATCGGAGATTGCAAGACAA
>JAJYSI010000587.1 GCA_021793635.1 Bacteroidota bacterium | reverse complement strand
GATCTGTTCACTGCCGGTCAAATCTCAGGATTGAATTTTGGTCATAGAGATGTGGTTGTGGATGATGAAGTATTAGGAAGCCGTTTTGATTATATTATGGGAGGAGATTTTGAAGCTCCACAGTTTGACCCCAATACAAATTACTGGTATTGGAACTATGAAGACGATAATAAGAGCTTTATGATGCAGCAAGTCGACGGACCTTTACCTCCACATGACTACACTATGAACGATATTAGAGATATCAAAGTGTCTAATGATGGTGAAAAGATCGAATTTACTGCAAATTTAGCTTCTAGAAGAGTAGGAGGTGAAAGAGGTGATAATGTTTTGACACCGGTACGCTTTACCATCACAAAAGGGACACCGACAAAATATGTGGAAGTTCAGATAGATGGTGAGGACTATAAAACTCCTGAGAACCCTGAAGAATCAGAAGCTTAAACCGATTTTGTCGTCGATTTATATGATGTAAGCAAATAAGACTATAAAATTCGGGCAATGCTCTAACTGAGAATTGCCCGAATTCATTTTTGATAAATATGAAAAAAAAATTACTCCTCTATATTATTTTTATATTAGCCCTTCCCTTCGGGGCTTGGGCACAATACACAGTATGTGGGAGTATAACCCTCTCGGGAGAAAAACAGCCAAACGCCAAAGTTTCGATTGTCGAAACGGCTAAAATGGCGATGGCTAATTCGGAAGGTAATTTTTGCATAAATGGATTGGAATCGGGAGAATATTCTGTTTATGCTACCAATACAGAAGGATTTGTTTCGCAGGTTTTAAAGATATTGGTCAATCAGGATATTTCAGGAATCAATATTGATTTGTCGGATAACGCACTAGATGCCGTTAATCTTAGCGGGGAAGAGAATCGAGGTAATGTTAAAGCAAATCATTCCATCAAGACCGAAATTGTCGATCTTAGCAGTCAGATGCGTTCTTCCTCTTCAGTAGAACAACTGATGAATCGTGCGGCAGGTGTGCGCGTTCGTAATTCAGGCGGATTGGGTGCCGAAGCAGATGTCGTTATTGGCGGTTTTAGCGGGAAATCTATAAAATTTCTTATCGACGGTATCCCTGTCGATTATTTGGGGTCTAGCATGGGGCTGACAAAAATCCCATCCAGCGTAGCCGATTATATAGAGATCTATAAAGGCGTAATGCCTACAGAAATCGGGATAGATGCTTTGGGAGGAGCAATTAATATCGTTACAAAAAAGCCGGATAAAAACATTCATCGCATGAGCTATGAAACGGGTTCTTTTAACACCCATAAGCTCACACTTAATTCTTTTTACCGCATTAATGACAAATTATCTTGGGGCTTAAATGCCTTTGGAAATTATAGTGATAATGATTTTAAGGTAAATGATCTGCCTTATGCTAATGAGGAAACCGGCCGGACAGAATACATTCGTGCAAAACTCTTTAATAATGCCTACGAGCAATACAGTGCAGAAGCTTATATCAATTTTGAAAATCTGACTTGGGCCGATCTTTTAAAACTAAAAATAAATAGCTACGATTTAAAACGCGGTATTCAAAATAGCAATACCAGTAGAAGTCATCCTTTTGGCAATGTTTATCATAAAGAGCACGCTTATGTCGTGCCTTCCATTGAATATAAAAAGAAGTTTTTTGATGAGAAATTAGAAACCTCTCACTTTTTCGTTTTTAGTAGTATTAAAAGTCAATTGGGAGATACGCTAAAAAATGCATCTTACGATTGGAAAGGTGAGGTGAGAGAAGTGCAGTCCGGTTCTGAAATGGGAAGTGTTTCTAGTTTTGACTTGCCTATTATAGAAACTAGAATTAATAACTTTACCTATCGCGGTTTATTGGCTTATAATTTTAATGAAAATCACAAGCTTATCTTTAATGCGGTAAATACTTATTTAAGACGTACGGCCGATGATTTGCAACGTCGAAACGCAAAGACGCATGTTGATTATAACCGATTGATTCTCGGGTTAGGCTACCAATATAACCTCTTGGATAAACGTTTAGAAGGACTGACACAGGTTAAATATTTAGCTTCTATGGCAAAAGGCCGTGTGTTTAATGAAGTCAATCAAGAGTTTGATCACCCTAAAAATAATGAAGGCATAAGTTTTTCACAGTCGTTAAAATATAACTTTTATAACGGCTTGATTCTCCGAGGTTCTTTTGAGAATACTTACCGCTTACCTGATCAAAATGAAGTTTTTGGAGATAATACGTTTATTTTGACCAATTTGGAACTCAAGCCGGAGCGCAGTATCAATGTTAACTTTGGTGCCCGTTATCGTCACGGATCAAAATATACAGTTGAGGCCAATGTGTACTATCGCAATACGGAAGATTTAATCCGCTTAAAGGATATTTCTCAATTTACTTCAACCTTCTTGAATTTAGACAAAGTGAAGGGTTATGGTATAGAGTTGGAAGGTTCTTATCGACCGGTTGAAAGATTAGAACTATCGGGAAATCTAACCTATAACGAGTTTCGCTTTCAGGGGTC
>JAJYSI010000031.1 GCA_021793635.1 Bacteroidota bacterium | reverse complement strand
CGTCATCATCGTTTATTTAATATGAGCCAGGCGCATTTTCATCAGGTAGCCGGTTACTTAACTACCGCTGTATTTGCAACTTCAATGTTAGTAATAGTTTTTTAATTTGGAGAATTTCATGAAAACGAAATTATTTATTTTCTTATTGGTCATTCCTTTTACTTTATCTTTCGGTCAGCTTAAACATTATGTAGCCGATAAGTCCGGGTCAACTATCAAATACAAATTAACGCATCCCCTTCACGAGATTGAAGCAGTAAGTAAAGATACCTATTGTGCAATTGATGCAGATGTTAAAGCTAAACTTATTAAAGATGTAATGGTTCAGGTGCCTGTCAGTTCATTCGACAGCGGTAATTCAAACCGTGACTCGCACGCCATGGAAGTTGTAGAAGAATTGTATTATCCCGATGCAAGATTTATCAGCAGTTCTATTACACAAAAAGGCGACAGCCTGCAGATATGGGGCAATCTCACTTTTCATGGAGTTACCAAGCAGATTTATATTCCGGCATTTGCAGATTGGACGAATAACAAACTTACAGTCACCGGTAAGTTTGACATAAGCTTAACAGCTTTTAAGATTAAGCGTCCTTCGCTTCTGTTGATTCCGGTTAACGATACTTTAAAGTTTTGGTTTACCCAGGTTTTTGATATTTGATCTGAATTCCATAGAACATCAAAATATAAAAGCGATCGTACAGGATCGCTTTTATTTTATTGGCTGTCGGTTTCAAAATAATAAGAAATTCCCGCCATGAAAGAAATATAACTATCGTTGTAAGCCCCGCCGATAACGTTATCCAATCTGTCATTTGTAACTGCCCAAATTCCGGTGGAAATATTTGCGCTCCAGTTTTTAAGAAACATAAACCTGGTTCCTAATTCCACGCTGTAAGTACTTGTAAGATTATTTTCTTCACCGGCAAGATAATTTTGCGGAGTACGACCGTATTGATCGCGCGGATAATACCACAATATTGAATAACCAACATCTATATAAGGAAATATTTTATCGTTAACTGCAACAGCAAGCCCTACACCTGCTCCGATGGAATAAATTGAAGTCCTAAATACAGGAGGATTTATTTTTGTGTCCTTACCGGAGACGAAACCATCTGAAGCGAAAGCTCTTAAACTGAAGTCTAAGTGATTTTGTGACGGTAAAAAATATTCGATTGATGCCTGGCTAAGAAAAGCTGCCCTTGTACGCTTATAATCTGTTTCTCCCAAATCAATTCCGGCAGATCCGTTTATTAAAACCATCCCGGACAGCGGGTTGTAATAATTCCTTGGGTAAACAATTTGCGCTTTGCATGTGTAAATAATTCCCAAAATTAAAATTACTGCCAAGCATAACTTTCTCATCATTGCCCTTTATATAGATTCATAACTTTATCTTTTCCTAATAAATCAGCCTTAGCTTACGTATCGTCACGAAAGTCAAATTAAAAGAATGTCAGTACTTATTTACTTATTAATTAAATAACATTTTGTGTTTAAGGTGATGAATGAAAGTGTGAATTTTCTTTACTTGGATTAACAGCACATAAGTCTGAAGAAATTCGGAAGTTTAGAACTAGAAGTCTTTAATCCTGACTTCTGCCTGCCGTCTCCTGAATTTTACATTCTAATTTCTACTTGAAAAATTGATTAGGAGAATTCGGATCAATTCTTTCAGAAAGGATTGCGGGTTTAATATCAAGCAGTGGAGTACCGTTCAAACAATCCAATCCCTTTACAATAATTTTATTGCCATAAATTTCTTCTATTTTGATAACAGCGGCACCTATCGGATTCGGTCTGTTAGGTGTTCTAATAGAAAATACACCGGCAGGCTTACCGGTACGGCGGGAGTTCCGGATCATAAGATCTCTGTTAACATTTTTAAACCAATATAAAATTAATATTTCTTGCCCATCAACAAGCCCGGATAATCCCGAGGCATATTCTTCATCTAAAATTAATTTACACTCAGGACCATAGGCAGCTATATTTCTTGGACATTCATCAATTGTGCGGAATGGAGTTTCAATCTTACCGATAAATTTTAATTCGGCGTGCATAATTCAGGCTGAAGAGATTACCGTTTTGGTTTGATCAAGCTACCGCCGAGAAAAATTCCTGCTGCACTGATTACCGGAGTAATCAACAAAACGGAAACCGGCTGGATAGCTTTACGCATCGCTTCTATACCGGAAATATATCCTACTCTTATTTGATCTGATCCGGCTACTGGTATACTTATCTTCGGAATTGCGGATGAAATTCCAAAAACAAGTACAAAAGAAGCAAGAACCAAGACTGTCCCTTTATGCTTTGCAACGAGCATACATACCAAACCCCCGTCAACGGCACCAAGAAGGCTGAGAATGATGCTGAACACAGCCCATGTTGTTGTTATATTAAATGTTCCCGGTCTAAAGGAACCATCGGCTCCGAGGAACTGATATAAGATTGCGAATGTGACGAATAAAAATATTTCCATTGCAGCAAATCCCGCTATTAATCCAATTATTTTACGAGCCATGCATTCTCCTTAATATGAAATGAATGTGGAAAAGGTTCCCATAAAAATTAAACAATATTTTGATATCAGAAAAGAAAATTTGTATATAATATCGCCCGCTTTATTAGTCAATGAAGAATAAGTCATGGAACCATTTATCATTGAGAGTAATTTACATTGAATACCTTGCATTAAGCCGTTAAAATGCAGTTGTAAATCTTAACTAAACCATTTGTTATGTTTAACAAAAAAGAAAGGTGTAAGATGAAAAGCATAATTTTGTCGGCAATATTAGCGTTAGCTTTTGTTGCCGGAGCGAATGCTATGAACAGTAAATCGATTTTCCCGGTATCATTTAATAATGATCAAAATCCCGGTGTAACTGCAGCACTTGAGAGAGCGGGAGATTCATTATATACTTTAAATCAATTGCAGAACCAGCTTGCTCTAACCAGCGATCAGGTTCCGGTAGTAGATTCAATTTTAAATTCTGCCAGCCAGCAGTTAAATGCTTCCACCGATCCTATGCAGAAGCAGCAGATAATAAATAATGCTAACTCGGCAATTGAAAATATATTAACTGCCGATCAGCGTTCTAAGTTCGATGCAATGAAATCGCAATCAAATAGCACGGGTTATTAAACCCTCCAATAATAAATAAGCTGCCTCCCAGCTTGGTGTAAGAATTCCGCAGCCGGACTAAAAAAGTTGGGCTGCGGAATTTTTTTCTTTAAAATCTCCATTCCCGGCTGAAACAAAAAAATATTAAAAAAGTAAAATAAATCATTGAAACTTTAGGAAAAGTCTAATATCTTTTGGATAAAGATGCGATTATTTTTAAAAGATCGCTGACTGCAGTAAACTTTTGCAACGCCTAAAATAAACTGTACGGAATACACCAGCAATCCGTCAAATCATTTATTAATTAATTAATGGAGAAGCTTATGCGAAAAGCAGCTTATTTATTTCTTAGTATTTTCTTTGTCTTAATTTTCACTACTGGTTCTTTTGCACAATCTGCAGATACAACTGCACCTAAAATGGATACCACCGCTATTAAGTCTTTTAACAGCGGGTTGGACAAAATGCAAAAGCAAGATTATAAAGGTGCCCTTACGGATTTTGAGACAGCCTTAGCTGCCTCTAAAGACTATAGGATATATTACCAGATGGCTGTTGCCGAAGAAAAAATGGGTAACCACGATGCAGCTATAAAAGATTATCAGGAAGCTATAAAAGCTAATCCGAATTTCGACGCTTCTTATAACGACCTCGGGAATGTTTATTACAACACCGGAGATTATAAAGATGCAATTGAATATTTCCAAAAGTTCCTTGATAAATCCAAAAATGACAACCTAAAAGATGCAGCAAAGTTTAACATTGCCCTTGCTTACACTGCATTAGCAACTACAGCCGAAAAAGCAAAAAATAACAAACTTGCTATTGTTGATTTGAAGAAAGCAATAAGCTTTAATAACTACGATATTGCTTATTTAAACCTTGCAAGACTTTATTTCGTTTCCAATCAATATAAAAATTCAATTAGCGCTGCTCAGGATGCAATAAAGTACAAAAAGAATATCGGCGAAGGCGGTCCGTATTATTATATGGGTATTGCCTACAGCAAGCTGAACAACATGAAGATGGCAAAGGAATGCTTGTTGAAAGCTAAAGAAGACCCAACCTACGCCAAATTTGCTCAGACTGTGCTGGAAGGAATGAAATAGTTAAGTTTTCGAAAAAAGACGATAATACACTGAGTATAGGAGTAATGGAATAATTTTTTTCATTACTCCATTACTCCATAATTCCAAAGGGCAGCGTAAACGGGTAATTAGAAATCTTCCATAGAATTTATTTGACTCCTAAAAATTACTTATGTAATTTCTTACAGCTTAAAATTTTTATTTGCTTTTTGTGGGAATATCAGGGAATTTTATTTTAAGGGTAATGCAGCTATAAGGGACTCTACTTCTGGATTTGAATAATAAAATATAAAAATTTTTTTCTGAATTTTCCGAAACTGCTGATTTTTCTCCTATATATAGTATAGGATTTAAAATCACTTTATAATAGTCGGCTTTTTCACAATGCTGCCCGGCAACTCTAATCTTCTCCGTATCTGCCGGCAGTATTAATTATATATTAGAACCGGAGAGTAGAAATGTTCAATCTGCTGGTTATCGATGATGACCGATCTTTTCTAAGCGACGTTGAGCGGTGGCTGAAGGACAAATACAAAGTCTTTACAGTTAATAATATAAATTCGGGGATAGCCATACTTAAAAAAGAAAACATCTCTATTCTGCTTCTCGATTTATTGCTGCCGGGCTTAAATGGCTTTGATTTACTTAAAAAGATTCATAAAGAAATTGATCCTAATTTGCCTATAATTATTTTATCCGATGATGGTGATGTGGAAGCAGTTGTTAAAGCAATGAACCTTGGTGCTGCAGACTATATACAAAAGGATTTAGGCTCTTCACTTCTGCATCAAAAAATTATTTCTTCAATAGATAAGCGGAGTCTGGGTTTAGAGCTTGAAACATTAAAAGATTCCCAAGACAGGCGGTATGATTATTTCATCTGCAAGAGTAAAGCGATGCAGAAGGTAAATTTTGATATTGCAAAGATTGCAGGCTCTAATGCGGATGTATTATTGCTTGGTGAAACCGGTACAGGTAAGGATGTAATAGCATATCAGCTACATAAACGCAGTAAAAGGAAAGATAAATTATTCGTTGAGGTTTCTTTGAATTCACTTAGCGATACTTTAATTGAGTCCGAACTGTTCGGCTATGAGAAAGGAGCTTTCTCTGGCGCAGACTCTGCCAAAATAGGCAAGTTCGAAGCTGCCGACGGCGGTACGGTTTATCTGCCTGAAATATCAGACATAAGCGAGAAGATACAAGCAAAGCTTTTATCATTTATGCAGTATAAAGAAATTTCAAAAGTTGGTTCGGGTAATGCTAAAAAAATTAAGCTCGATGTAAGATTGATTATGGCTTCAAATAAAGACCTTTGGCAGCTTGTAAAAGAGGGTAAGCTTAGGGAGGATTTTTATTATAGAATAAATGTAACAAAAATAAATGTACCGCCATTAAGAATGAGGAGAGACGGTATTGAAAACTTGTGCGATTATTTTTTGTCAATAAGTTTACGCAAGCATAATAAAATTGGCATTACATTTAGTCCCGGTCTGCTTGCAGAAATAAAAAAATATGACTGGCATGGAAACATCCGCGAGTTAAAAAACACCATAGAGAGCGCAGTTGTTATGGCGGATAACGATGCAGCGCTTACCACTAATGACTTTCCTAATTTAATAATGCCGATTGTTCAAGAATCAGGGGATGACGGAACATTGGAATCGGCTATGACAAAAGCCAAGATCGATTACATTAATAACTTACTAATGGAAACCAACCATAACAAAACCCGCGCAGCAGCAAAAGCCGGCTTATCAAGACAGGGCTTGTTGAACATACTGAAGGAACTGGGGATACAGTAATGAAATCAATAGAACGCGGATATAGCAGATATAAATCCGCACTAATCAGCCTAATCCCCGTTCTATTATTTGTATTGCACAAACTATGGAAGATACTGTTGAACAAAATTGAGGTATCCTTTTCTGCCGTTCCGTTTTGTCCACTTATTAATTGAATTTTGTATTGTCTTCAGACAATTAAGCAATTCACAGAGATAGGGTTTGGAAAATATTCTTTATCTAATCTAAACTCACACATCTTATTTAGACCTTCAAAAGCTAATTGAGAATTTGCAGATAAATTAAACTTCCGTATTTCTCTTCCTATTTGTTTAGCCTTATAAAAGTCAATCATTGCTTCAACGGCAGCCAACGCATCATAGTCCGTCATATCATTGTGATTCCTGTAAACTTGAATTATTCCAAATTCCAAGTTTTGTAAAACATCTAAATATTTTTCTTCAAAAGCCATATAGCTTACTTTTCAAATTCTTAAGATTAGAATTATAATTAAATACATTTTTATTCTATGGTTTCAAAGACTTCAGTCCAAGATTTTTTTTCATCGGCATGAAATCTTTATCATTATACAGAAGCGTAAATCCATTTTCAATAAATAATAATCTATCCAGACGGACTAATCTACAATTACCATCTCGCGGATCTCATCTCATCAAGGTCGCCTTCCCATTTAACCTTGCCGAAAAGTTTTTTTATATTTGCCTGTTCACTAAGATTTATTGCCTTTCTTAACGCTGCTTCAACCGTTTCACGCTTGGTTTTAGTACCTAAGACTTTACTTGCTTTTTTTATAAGCTTTTCATCTATTACAATGTTAGTTCTCATTTCTTTCCTTTCCGGCGTGTATTATTTTCAGCAAATATACGCATATCATTTTAATATAGAAATATCAAATTCCTTGTAATACCTCAACCACCAACCGCCAAAAGCCCATCGTCAAAAAGCGCCAACCATACTTTACACTTCTGTAAAATCTGCTTTACACCTTAACCAGGCAGCCTTTTAAAATTCTTCTTAATCTAAAAGAATTTTATTTGGAACAGAACATGCATAGTAAAAGCCGTGCAAAATTATTTTCTATGGTAAAGCAGTGAGTGAATCTAAAAAACATAGCCATGAAGTAGTTGAAACTGAAAATCATTACAAGCTTTGTCCTGCATGCGGAAACTTCTGTCATGAAAACGAGAAGCAAATCTACTGCATAGCCTGCGGAACAAAGATGCTGACCCAATGCCCCGAATGCAATGAACCGATTTTATTCCCAACAGCAAAGCACTGCCATAAGTGCGGAGCGAATTATCAAAAGCAATAGAACGCGGATGACACGGGTTAAGCGGATTGATGCGGTTATTTTAATTTATGATGATTCTTTTTTAAGATCGCAATTTGCGACCTTAAAGCATGGACGATATATAAAGCCCTTATAAATATTAAAAAGCGATGAAGCAATTTGACCATTACTCAATGAAACATTTAATTCAAAAAAACTTAACATAACTAATTAAGGAGAAAAGTCATGGCAGCGCAAAATCTAATTTCAAAAGAAATGACGTCTGAAGAAAAAACGTCAATAACCGCAAAGCTTAACGACTTGAAAACGGAAGTTGATAAGGTCGTAGTTCCGGTACCAGATGACAAGAACGAGTACATAAGAGTCGGCAACATTATGCTGCCGTTTATGGATAAGATTTATGATGTTGTTCTAAGGCATCCGGAAATTCTTCCGCCGTCATTCGATAAGGTAGAATATGCGAAGGACTATTTATTCACAAAGGACATTTATCCGATTGCTACTCTCTTTGCACAAATAAATGCATCCTTACAAGCGACTTTGTTTGCCGTAAACAGCGACACTATGGTAGAGAGCCTTGAAGTGTACGCTTATGTTCAACAGGGTAAGGGAAAGGTGCCGGGTTTGGAAATAGATGCCGCCGAGCTGAAGGCATTCTTTAAAAAACCGCCGAGACCGCCCAAGCCCACGAGTCCGCCGGCGCAATAAGATTGTTGGTTGTCGGTAGTTGTTGGCTTAAGTTGTCATTCGACAATAGTCATTCGTCATTGGTAAGCTGAACTTGTTTCAATTAACGTTCGCAATGCGATAGCTGACTTAGCTGCTAAGACAACTCTGGAGATTCTATGAAGAACCCGATAGGTTGTCCGGACAGCTTAGCTGGTTCTTAGGAGAGCTCTTTAGGTTGTATGGAGGGCTCCGGAAGTTGTCCCGAGAACTTAAGAAGCTGTACGAAGAACTTCGGAAGTTGTTCCGAGAGCTCCTTAAGCTGTCCGGAGAGCTTCGGAAGCTCTTCCGACAGCCGGAAAGGTTCTCCGGAGAGCTAAAAAGGTTGTTCGGAGAGCCTCCCGGGTTGTTCGGAGGGCTTAAAAGCTGTCCGGAGGGCTAAAAAGCTCTCCAAACAGCCAAAAAGACTGTCTGGAGAATATTTTTTGTGCGTGGAAACACGAAAAACGTGCTGATAAACACATGTAGGACTATGTTATAAATGTGACAGCTAGTTAGAAAGTAACATATGTTAAAGAATTAAATGAAGAAACCTAATTAAAGGTTTGGGATAATAAATTTAAAAATAATAAATGAGAATAAAAGAGGTTCTAAATGAAAAAAATTCTTGTATTAATATCTTCTGTAATTTTAATTTTTATTACAGGCTGTGCCGTTGTTCCGCTTGGTTTATCTTATTCGTCTACTCCATTGGATAATTCTAACGGCAAGCACAAGCAATATCAAATATTAGGAAAGTCAGAAGGCAGCCAGGGTTACTTTTCCTTATTCGGGATAATACCTTTCGGCAGCCCAGATTTTTCAGAGGCAATAACTGACGCTGCACAACAATTAAACGGCGATGCGCTGATAAATGTAAGGTATTGGTCGCGCAGTTCATTTTATCTTATTGGAACCTACACAAGTATCGAAGTAATGGGCGATGTAATAAAATTCAAGCAGCAAAAGGAGAACTAATAATGTTGAACAAAATAAAATTCCAAAATATATTGAAGGCAACTCTGCCCTTACTTGCGGGGATTATTATAGCAGGCTGCTCTACAATTCCGCAAGGCATTACTCCTTCATCTTCTCCATTAATTACTGAAAATGGAACAGCAAGAAGCTATGATGTCTTAGGCACTGCAGAAGGCTCAGCAGGACATTTTACATTATTCGGGTTTATACCTTTCGGCAAATCCGATATAGATGAGGCTATTCAAGAAGCCATATCAAAATATAACGGCGATAATCTAATTAATGTTCATTATAATATTAAAAGTGTGTTTTATCTGATCGGATCATATACATCAATTAAAGTGTATGGAGACGTAATAAAATATAGGAATGCCGGAGAAGTGGAAAATAAAATTACAGGTTACAATGAAAGTTCCGAGGCAGTCGATAATACAAATATAAAGCAGCCTAGAGCTACGGGATATAAGAGCAACCACAAACTAACTATTGGAAGCGCCGTAGATGGCTTTGCCGCCGATTATACTATGATTAATCCGGTTAGCGATTTTCTGTATTACTCGTTTTCAATAGGCTATAAGAATTATTCGAAGACAGACAGTTGGAGCTACGGCTATTACAACTACGATAGCTCATATACACGTTACAGCTATAGTATTGAACACAGCATTGATGCAATACCGGTCGCAATTAACTTTGGAATAAATGCGGGTAAGCTTATTTCTATACCTTATCCAATAAATCCTTATGCATCTATTGGTGTTGCCTACATTCCATATTCAGACGGCGGTTTCGAATTTAATCAGGTAGGCTTTAACTTCAACATAGGCGCTGATTATAGGTTTACTAATAACATTGGCGTCGGTTTGGATTACCGGTACATAAAATCGGTGAATGAAACAAGCGGCTTTATAGACAATGCCGGGCTGGGATTTTCCAATTTGAATGTAAGTGTGGTTTATTATCCGTAAAAACTTTACAAAAGTTAGCTGTTAAAGCTGACAGCTAACTAAATAATAAAAATGATCAGCTTAATCTTATTATTTAGTGGAGGTTCTATGCGAACTTTTTTCAAATTTACATTGCCCATTTTATTTTTCACCTTAATAACCTTGTTTTACGGTTGCGGAGGTGGTGGTGTACTTACCATTGCTATTAAAGAGCAAGAACTAGATAAACCATCAGAAGCTACACAAACAAAAGGTGATGTAACTATTAGCCTTACGTCTTTAAAGCCATCTTCTATGTATAACGAACCAGATTTATTTTCTTTTTCAGAGGATAGAATTACTGGTAATTTTAACGGCTTATCTGTTAGTACTTATTATCCGAAAGATTATCAAAACACAAATTGGTTTTATACTTTCGGTATTACAAATGACGTTTTAGTGGCGTATAAAATCAAAATTACAAACGGAACATCTCATATTCTGAGAATGAAAGATGCTAGAGTTTATTTAATATCTGAAGGGCAAGACCCTATTCCAGCATTTAATGTTCTCGGAAACCCGACATTAGTTCCTACAACAGTTGGGAATGAACAAAGGCTACTCCCTAAGAGTTATGTTGAAGGTGACCAAAGCTTTGTAGATTGGTTGACAAATCAAGAAGTTAAATATGAAAGGGATAGGTCGAAAGGAATATTAAGTATTGCATATCCCATCGGACTCGGCTCGCAAGTAATTGCTCAAAACATTCGTGCATATAAATTCGTCACTGATGTTTCTCGTGAAATATTACCAAATACAACTTTTCACGGAATACTTCTTTTCCCAATTTATAGTTCTGCTTTAAATAATGCCAAAATTATGTTATACGACATAACAACAAAAACTGATGCTGCCGGTAATCCGACTGAAAAAGTTTCATTTGAATACCCAATTAAACCAGTTGACCAACAAATGTGGTTTGATAGAGAAAAGGAAAGGCGCTGGATAGTCGGTGTTCCTACAAAGTAATTTCTAAGGGGCAGATACAATAAAAGTATTTGCCCATTTTGTAAAGCAACAGCTATCAAGTTGCTGCTAATGAGCTGTATCATTATAGTTCATTTTATAAGTTAATTTTGGCGACAAAATTGTGGACTCAACCGGACAGCCCGCCATGTAGGCGGGCGAGCTGTGTCGCTAACTTGCTCAAAGTAGTAAGGCAAAAAAAGGTTTTAATCCGCCCTTCGGCAGACCGGTGTTGTAGTTTTAAGCGGCATTCTCGTTCTGGTTTTTAGTTAGCGGTAAGGTCGATATGTTTTCAATTTTAAAACAATTCTAGCTGGGTAAATCATGCTTAACAGGAATTTTATTGTTATCCTTTTATTGCTACCGTTTTTTACAAGGATTACGAATGCGCAAACAGCAAAATTTCCTTATCCAATCATTTTTGTCCACGGGTTAAATAGCAATGATAAAACATGGAATGATGCTTTATCATTATTAGGTGGGGACCAAAGAATATTTGATGTTTCCCTAAATGCCGATAAGAATGATACAAGTGCAATATTAGACAAGAATGTTGAATTTGTTCAATGGAGAGATTCATCAGGAAACGTTATAACAACTTCGAACTTACTAAAGTCGCAAGTATCACATAACGGGTTATATGCGATTAATTTTGATATGACAAATATAACCGGGCATGAAGGAAATGTATTAAGTAATCAAGCTGCAATTTATAAGCAAGGTTATGCACTAGGTGAAATGATCAAACAAGTCCTTTCTGCCGAAGAGACAAATAAAGTAATCTTAGTTGGTCATTCAATGGGCGGACTTGCTATTAGGGAATATCTCCAGAGAACTGATAATAACGGAAAGCATATTTGGTGGGCAGATACAAGCAATCCAATTAATGGCTACCATGTGGCAAAAGTAGTTACTATTGGAACACCACATCTTGGCTCTGATGCAACATCAATCATAAATATGCCCGGCTGGTTACCTGACCTTAAAAGTGAGGCAGTTAGAGATTTAAGATATAATTATAACCTTGTAGGAAATCCACCAGATAATACTAAAGACAATGGGGTCTACCTTTACGGTGGATATGAAGATCGTACAGAACTGAAATATTATTATAACAGTGATATTAATTGTAATGGTTCTCGAAAAGATTTTATAATAGGAATAAATTCGCCAAACATTCCTGGGAATTATAGTGTAGTTATACCACTGCCAAAGGGCATACCATATACATGGATAGTTTCAAATTATATAAATTTAGGAAGTGATGGCATTGTAAGAACTGATAGACAATATTTATATAATATTGGAGACACTTTACTTACAAGGAAACCACATATTTCACTGGCGGGAATTGACGGAGAGACAAAGGATTACTATTCAATAATCAGAGGGTTAGATGAACCAGATAGTCCTTCATTGGCTTATGAAATTGGATATAACAGCATTACGAAAGGTTATATTACTTACCAAACTAATTTTTATAATATAGATATCGATTTATATAAAATAGTTGTGCCAAAACAATCTATACTATCATTATATATAAATGGAGATAATTCTTGCGGAGTTGGTCAAATAGCTCTTTTAAATAGTTCGGGTACAGGTACACCAATTATCTTCAAAGGTACTTCAGTATTTCCAACAGTGCTTAATTATCCAATCGAATCGGGAACATATTACATTAGAGTTAGGGGAATTGCAACTAATACATCGTGGCAAAACCCTTATACACTTGAAGTCAATTTAACTGATTTTGCAGTTCCACAAACACCAAACCTAATAAGCCCTATAAACGGGGCAACCGGTATAGATTATAATACGACATTGAGATGGGATTCTGTTGCCGGTGCAAATTCTTATCAAATACAAGTGTCTAACGAACAAACATTTGCTAACATTGTTGACAGTGCAAGTAACTTTACAACAAATTTTTTTAGTATAAATAATCTTAATTCAAGTACTATCTATTATTGGCGAGTAAGGGCAATAAATGTTATAGGTGTAAGTAATTGGTCTTCGGTATTTAATTTTACAACTGCCGGAGTATCAAAGACATTAGTGAGTGGGACGATAAAACAGAATACCACGTGGACATTAGCAAACAGTCCTTATGAAGTAACAGATGATATGATTGTAAATCAGGGATACGTACTAACTATTGAAGCAGGGGTCATTATAAGATTCAGGCAATCAAAAAATATTTTTGTAAACGGGGGCTTAAACTGTAATGGTAACGTAAATAATCCTATTACCTTTACAAGTGCATCTCTTACAATAGCCGGTTTTTGGGGAGGTATAAAATTTCAATCGACAGCAATGTCCTCAAACTGTATATTGAATTACTGTAAATTTTATTATGGAGGAAATGCATTTCCCGGTGTTTTTTATCCGGTAGTATTCGACCTTAGGATACAGCCGACAATAACCAATACTACAATAGATAACAGCAGAATAAATGCACTTGGAATACTTGGCGGGAATTACAATTCAGATGTAAGTATAAAGAGCTATGATATACCACTTTGGTTAGACAATGACTTGACAATGAATGCCGGAGCTACATTAATAATATCACCCGGTGATATAATCAAAATGCCCAGCGGAAGGAATATATTTATAAATGGCGGATTGGAGGCTAATGGAGAAATAAATAAACCGATAATATTCACATCATATAGAGATGATGCAAGAGGCGGAGATAGTAATGGAGATGGATCGAGTTTACCAGTTGCAGGAGATTGGGGAGGTATAAAATTTCAATCGACAGCAATGTCCTCAAACTGTATATTGAATTACTGTAAATTTTATTATGGAGGAAATGCATTTCCCGGTGCTTTTTATCCGGT
>JAJYSI010000586.1 GCA_021793635.1 Bacteroidota bacterium | reverse complement strand
ATGCACAGAACACCCGAGATTATTTTTCTGCAGACCAGGTGTATTTAATGCTGGGAGAAGACCCTTCTTTAAAAGAAGAGTTGAAAAAGTTTTTAGCCGAAGGTTGGGATAAAACAACAGATTCCCTTGTGAACTCTCAAGAGTTGGATGTTGATAGCTTGGGAGTATTGCATTTAATTAAAAATATTAAGCCTGGATTTTTAGATACGCAATCCAGTTTAAACAGAATTCGCCCACTACTTTCTGAGCAAGCAAAACTTTTTTGCGATGATGTGCGAAGATTATTAGTGTATAAATCCAAGATTCCTCGAAATGTTTTGATCGATTATTTAAAAACGATTACCTCTTTTCATTTGTCACTTTACATACATAAGGTGATTTATTTACTCCCAAAAATGATCGAGGAAGGCACTAAAGACGTGGAAGATGATTGGAATATTGTCTTAGACACGACAGATGACTTCAATAGTAAGATTTCTTCTATAGCTATTGAAGATGCTTCCCGAACATTTAACTCCCTCTATGATTACATTAAGTCTGTTTTTAAAATCAATACAATAATTTATCGTCTTAAACTCGATGATAAGGATTCGACAAGTGTTGATCGTGCCCTTCATATTTTAAGGAATGAGTTAGGAAAATATGAGGTAAAATTTGAGACTTACTGGGACACTACATTGGAAAGTCAAGATGAGGAAGAGCAAGAAATGATGAAGGAAAGTGTTCAGTATGAAAACACTTATTTTGATAGGTATATTGAATTAATAATGAAGGAGAAAGGTGCTTATCAATTAAAATACTACCCACAATTCTTGGATAATATTTCCCAGAAAAATAATGAACGAGGGTTTTTAGCTCAAGGTCGAAGCAAAAAACATCCTCGTAGATACGTGTTGGGAACAAAGTTATTAGAAGCTTTAGTACAAATTCAAGTACTGGACCTTGATGAAAATAAAGGGGATTACGTAACAAAAAGCCTTTCCATAGAAGAACTGCTGGATAATTTAAGAAATCGTTATGGACTCATCATAGATGGCATAAACGAGGAACGTTTTAAAGGAGCAGACCTTCAGACACATTTGGCTTTTAAAGAGAATATTGAGGCTTTTAAATTAAAGTTGAGACAAATAGGTTTTTACAACGATTTGAGTGACGCCTATATTTTACAACGCATACGACCACGTTACGAACTTTCATAATTCGCGAGAGATGAATAAAACAACATTAGATAGCTACTATCAGCATATAATAGATTTACTGATAGAGACAAATAAAAGACAGTTCTCAGAGGCGCAACCCGGTCACTGTATGAAGATAACCGGCCTGGGGCAAGAGCAATTGCTGCCTTTATGGGAGCGACTAAATCAAGAGTTTCAGGGGCTGAGCACCTTTATTCTTGACGAAGAAAAGGAAAATTCTCATAATATATCAGCAACCAAGTTAATCGAGTTAAGGAACCAACAGGAAAAACCTTTACTGATTTTAATTCCATCCGGTGGTCGTACGGCGGCTGAAGATTCGTATGGGAATGCCACTTTTAAAGAGATTCCTTTGGATAATATTGACATCCAGTTAAAAGATAAGCTAATTAAAGATTTGCCAGAAACAATTCGCTCAGAAGTCAATGACATTTTAAAATATACTCGAATTGAGGATCCTTCTAAAGTTATCAATTATTTATTGGCAATTGGAGCTTCTGATTTCTCCCCGGAAAGTGTTGGTGAAAACCTTGATCTCCTGGAGTTGATACCCGATGCTAATTTGTTGAAAGATCATAAATTAATTCGAGCCAATCTGGGCCTGAATATGGAGAGTATGGCGAACCTGGCTTCATTCAATAAATCCGTTTATAATCGAGTAGATGATCTTAAAATCCAGAAAAACACGCTACAAAAAGATTTTGTTCAATTCTTTAGAAAGGAGCGTGACATTAAAACACAAGCCGAAATTGCCGGGAGAATAAAAAAAGCCTATCCCGAATTATGGTTTGAAAAATGGAAAAAACCTGACTTGGATTTTGATTCAATCAAATTGGAGGTGATTCATATCAAATCAAATGACTTAAAACCAGATGAAGACGGAAGAATGGTTTATACCAGTGATGGAAAGTCTGAGCCAAGCCTAAACTTGAAGTTTACCACACGGCCTCCCCTTAAAGACATAGGACACTTAAAGTACTTTAGAGTTTTGTTAATGGCTGTAGATGGAGAAAGAGGGAGAGAAATTGTTCAATTAAGGAAAATAAAGCAGTCAAATTCCAGATCCAAATACAAAAACGTAAAAATTAAACTTCATAATATTGAAGAAGGAGCATCCTATTTTATAAAGGTATTGGCTGAGGATGAGAAAGGGAATATTCTTAATGATAATGATGATTTTTTCGATGATGAAATTCAGAAAGAGTGGGAAAAACGCGGCTCTGGTATTGAGACGAAAAAAGAGCTTCCTTATAAACTAAAATGTGACTCGATTGACTTTGACTATGTTGTAGATGAAGAGGTTGAAGAAGAAA
>JAJYSI010000585.1 GCA_021793635.1 Bacteroidota bacterium | reverse complement strand
TTCTGCAAAGGCTGGTACATTAAGTGAAACGACCAAATATTTTTGGAGGGTGTGCTCTGGTAATTTGGCAGGCGAGAGTGATTATTCAAGTATATATTCCTTTACAACTAAAAAACTTACTGCAGTAGATAATCAGCAAGAAATCCCGACTGAATATACTTTGCGTCAAAACTATCCTAATCCGTTTAACCCAACTACAAAAATAAATTACTCTGTTCCTAAAACCAGCTTTGTTACTATCAAGGTTTACGATATACTTGGCAAAGAAGTAGCATCTTTAATAAATGAAGAGAAACAAGCCGGGTATTATTCTATTAACTTTGACGCAAGCCGGTTAGGAAGCGGAATTTATTTTTATAGAATGCAGGCAGGTGCTTCGACAGGCTCAGCAACCTTTATTGAAACTAAAAAATTAATTTTACTCAAATAAATTTATAATTCGTAGCACAGACTTTAATCTGTGCTACGAAATCCTGCAAATTTATTTCTTTTGTTTCTGCTTGCCGGTATCCATATTCAGTCCCTTAAGGTTAAGCTTCAGGTTCATCATTTTATCCGGTTTTTTATCAAGATCCGCTGCCATCTGTTTTAAACCCGCTTTATCAAGAGCCATTATATATAATTTTTTATAAGTATCGTCTTTAGGCGAAAGTTCCATAGCACGCTTATTAGCAGCAAGCATATCAACATATAACTTATGGTTATTATAATATGATGCAAGCAGTGCCTGCTTAATTGATTGATCGTAATTTCTCCAGTCTTTCATTAAGATATTGACAGTATCTTTAATAGACTTTGCTTCTTTCTGTGAAAGCCAGAAGAACCTGCAAGTATCATTTAGCGCTTTAGCTTTGCTTGCATCTTTTACAAGCCATTTATAATCGCTGCCTCTTTTTAATTTTAATTTTTGCAGATTAAGTGTTATTGAGGTATCGGAAATTTTTTGAGAATATGCTACGCTGCCTTCAGTACTTACAATTGAAAATATATAAATCCTGCTCGGTACCTGAAACCAATTAAATGTAACCACCGGATCTAAAATATTTGTAAGGGGAGGGGTTGCATAATCAATTGCCGGTTTAACAAGCCTTTCAACCGATCCGGTAACTTTCATATTATTAATATCATCAACTGATTTGGCAAATTGTGCCAGAACGTAATTAGCAAATTTCTTTGACGAAGAGGTGCGGCTTTCTTTTGCCATCTTAATAAGTTTATAAACGGTGTATGTGCCTGCGGTTTTCAATTCAATTGTTCTGCCGTCCGTATAAACAACGTCCAGATAAGATTTCTTATTGAGCTTTACTCTATCATTTTCAAATAACTTGCTGCCGGCTTTGATTGGATAAGCTCTATAATTTCTTTCAAGAGTAACGCTGCCCTTTACCGTTAACACAACAAATTTTGCCTGCTGGCAGTACACAGTGCTAATTGTAATTAGTAAAAACGAGAAGAAAATAATTTTTTTCATATTATGCTTTCCCTAAAATTTTTTTAATTCTTTCCGAAATTATATCGTAGATAGCTTCGCCGTCTGAAATGATGACTATTGAAGCAAGCATTAAAGTAATACTAATTTCCAGATGGAAATTAAGAAAAATTTCCAGATCAATAAAAAGAAGAAGAACAAATTCGAGTGTCTTAGTTGCAAGGCTGATAAGGCTTAACCAATCCACCTTTGTACGCTGGAAAAATTTAATCATAACAATATTTAGATAGCATACGAGCATCGCGAATAAAACTTCAAGCCAAGTAGGCAGTTCATTGATATAATCTTTATGCAGAATCATTGATATGATATTTGCATGGATAACCACACCGTACATATCGGGATAAGATTTTCCGGCATAGTTTTCATTTAAAGGAGTATAAAAAATATCTTCAAAGATATTCTTTACAGGATAATTGCCAAGAAAGCCAAGCAGAACAATTTTATTTTTGATGAAATCAAGTCCGGCTAAATTTGCAGGATCAGTGCCGTCCACATAATAAAATTTATCCGCATTACCACGGTAGTCGATTGTCTCGTAATTATTTTTTCTATTCTTTAGATAGTTATAGTCGGATTTGTTAAACAATTTAACAATTTTAGTAGAGAAAGCATCTACAGTTGAATCTTTAAATTTTGTTTGCGGGATAAACATTCGAATAGTAGTCATGTTCGAACCGTCTTTGCTTGGAAGATTTGCAAATCCCGAGACCGAATACCTGGTAAATCTATCGAGAGATGTAGTCATCGTATCAAAGCATTGTTTTGACTCATCATATCCGCTAAGGCGGTTAACAATTACCGTATTGCCGTCAAGTTTAATCGCTTGTTCAAGAAGTGAGTCGCCAACCGGATCCTTTTTATCTTTAAAAAGAATATCCAAGCCGACAACTTTTGGATCATAGCTTTTAATAACTGTTATCAAACCGGCAAGCTGGGGACGATTTAAATATCCGATATTTACTATGACGATATTTGTGTCAGCGGATTTTTCAGGCATGAACTTAGAAAAGAAAAGATCATT
>JAJYSI010000584.1 GCA_021793635.1 Bacteroidota bacterium | reverse complement strand
GTAAATTTTCCAAAATTACTTCATCAAATTTTTCTGTGTATGTTTTAAGTGCTTGATCTCCATTTTCACGTACGTGTTCAATAATGTCTAACACTTCTTGATCTAATTTTTGATCATTTTGTTTACTTACTACATCTGATTTCTCTTCACTTTTATATTGATTCGCTGTTAAAATTCTCACATTTACTCACCCCACTAATGCCGATTTTAAATGATTAATAAACCCTTGGATTTGTTCCGTTTTCCTTGCATAGCTCGCTTTATTAACAATCAATCGTGCACTCACATCTGCTATTTCATCTAAGACAACTAATCCATTTTGTTTTAATGTTGTACCAGTTTCCACAATATCAACAATAATGTCTGATAAGCCAATTAATGGGGCAAGTTCAATTGATCCATTAAGTTTAATCGTTTCAACACGTTTTCCTTTTTCTTCAAAAAAGGCCTCAGTAATGGCTGGATATTTTGTAGCAATTGTAAGTTTTTTTTCATTATTTAATGATTGATCCGGAAAACCTGCAACGGCTAACTTGCATTTACCAAAGCCAAAATCTAGCATTTCATAAACATCTGGCTTTTCTTCCATAATGGTATCCTTGCCAACGATGCCAACATCTGCGGCTCCTTTTTCTACATATGTTGAAAGGTCAGCTGTTTTAGCAAAAATTAATTTAATCGTTTCCGTTGTATCATAAATAACAAGTTTGCGACGATTATTGTGATAATCAGGAAATTCAATCCCTGCTTTCTCTAGAAAATCCATTGCGCGTTTAGCTGTTCTTCCAGTAGCAATGGCAAGTGTTAAATAGTCCAATTATATGTCTCCTTCCATAATTTCAAATAGCTCTTCTATCGTCGAAAATGTTCGAACTTTTTTTTGATGTATAACTGTTTTACGAGCCGCACTTACCTCAATTTGCCAGCACTGATTTTCATCGGTATGTTTGTTTTTCGAATGGGATATGACACGATATTGTGCGTCTCTTAAGGCGCGTGTTAATTGAATCGCATCTGCCATTTGCGCCTGCTCATAAATTAATTCAACATCTAACTGTTTTGATGTTGTGAGCGCTTGATCATCTAAGGCTTTCTTGATCGAGTCAACCGTACACGCAAAGCCGATCGCTGGAATATGAGCGCCAAATGCATCACCAAGATGATTGTAACGACCACCCATCAGCATCGGTTGGCCGAACTTTTCAACAAATCCTTGAAAAATAACGTCTGAATAATACCCCATTTGGTTAATCAATCCGAGATCCATAATGACATGATTTTCTAGACCATACATTTTTAAAATTTCATAAACTTCTAGTAGATGCTCCCGTTTTTCTTGCATTTGTTTTGTTAATGTAATAGCTTTAGCACGCTCACCGACTTCAGCTGGATTACCATATAAAAATGGGATTTCCGCAATGGCGTTCGTCAGTTTTTCATCAACTGATAAATTTTGTAAAAAAGGTACAATATCGACTCTGTTTTTTGCTTGGATGAGATTTTTTAATGCCTTCAGATCATTGTCTGATAAATCAATGTCTGCAATTAAGTCTTGGAAAAAACCTGCATGCCCCATTTCTATTTTTACATCATGAAAACCGAGGTCCTTTAACGTTTGACAAGCAAGCGCAATCACTTCAGCATCTGCTTCAGCAGAATCATCACCAAAATACTCAATCCCTGCCTGTGTTCCTTCAATGCTGGCACTGCGATCTACCGGTTGGCGGTACACATCTTGAACATAAAAATAACGTAATTCGTCGTTCAGTTCCGTTATGTTTTGGGCCAATTGATGTGTGATTGGAATTGTCACATCTGGTCGCAAAACAAGTACCTCTCCTGTATGATCAATGACCTTAATCATTTCATTCTGATTAATAGAACTGCTCACTTGTGAATATAAATCATACTTTTCAAAGCTCGATGTCCGCATTTGCTGGTAGCCATATGTTTGAAATCTATTCTTGATCGTTGCAATAATTTGTTCATGTATTTGATACGCTTGGATATTTTCGTCATTCATTCTATAATCGGTATACACTTTAGAACCACCTTCCGATATGCTTTATACCATTTAATAACTGAGTAAATGAAAACTACTGATCAATTTCCACTTCGCACTTTATCACTTTACTACGATGAAGTTATTTACTACTATAAAGCTATCACTTTAAAAAGTCAATATATACTGGAGGTAATATTTAATGTTTGATTTTCATATGCATAGTGACTTTTCTGCAGATTGTTCTGCGGCGATGGAGGATATGATCTGTCGTGCCATTGATAAGGGATTAACGGAAATTTGTTTTACAGAACATATTGATTATGAGTATCCTGATAAAGATTTCATTTTCGAATTTGATTTACAAGCGTATGATAAAAGGATAAAAAATCTACAGCAAAAATACGCTGATCAGATTACGGTACGTAAGGGGATCGAATTGGGATTACAACCGTATTTGCTTGATCGTTATGACCGTTTAATGGGTACCGAGAGATTGGATGTGTCTATTT
>JAJYSI010000030.1 GCA_021793635.1 Bacteroidota bacterium | reverse complement strand
AAAGAAATGACGAGATCGATGAAGAGGCAATTTCTGAAATTCATCCTGATAAAATTTTAATCTCACCAGGTCCCGGAAGACCTGAGCAATCGAACATGTCTCTTAAGGCAATAGATAAATTCGGGAAGAATGTACCTGTTCTGGGGGTTTGTTTAGGGCATCAAGCTATCGGATATATTTACGGCGGATCGGTTGTGAAGGCTCCAAAGCTTATGCACGGAAAGACTTCAAACATAAATCATGACGGGAGAACAATATTCAAAAATATTTCACAAAATTTTGAAGCTACACGATATCATTCACTAATTATCGATAAAGAATCATTGCCTCTGTCTTTGGAAATTTCAGCAGAGAGTGAAGACGGAATAGTAATGGGTATAAGGCATAAAGAGTACCCTGTGGAAGGTATTCAATTTCATCCGGAATCATTTTTAACTAACGAAGGAAGTAACATAATCAAAAATTGGTTGGCATTATGATAAAAGAATATCTACAAAAAGTAATGGAAAAAGAGGATTTGACATTGGAAGAATCTTATTCCGCAATGGACGAGATTATGAGCGGAGAAGTTAATAACTCTCATCTTGCAGGATTTCTGATTGCACTGAAATCAAAAGGTGAATCTCCTACAGAGATTGCCGGGTTTGTGAAAGCCATGAAGGAAAAAAGCATCAAGGTTAATTGCGATGATGAGAATGTTATAGATGTTTGCGGGACGGGCGGTGATAATTCCGGAAGTTTTAATATTTCAACAG
Source organism: Bacteroidota bacterium (assembly GCA_021793635.1). Next base: position 13,098 of record JAJYSI010000030.1, on the reverse strand, counting down.
CAACTTCTTTTGCAGTAGCTGGAGCCGGTGTAAGAGTTGCAAAACACGGTAACCGTTCTATCTCAAGTCAGTGTGGCAGCGCCGATGTTTTGCAAGAGCTCGGAATAAATATAAATCTCTCAAAGGAAAAGTCGGAAGAAGCATTAAGAGAAGTTGGGATAACTTTTTTGTTTGCCCCGAATTACCATCCGGCTATGAAATTTGCAGCTTCAGTCAGAAAAGAATTAGGAATCAAAACTGTTTTTAACATGCTTGGACCGTTGACTAATCCTGCCGGTGTAAAAAAACAAATGATAGGGGTTTTCGATTCTCGAGCTTCAAAGACCATGTCTGAGGCAGCTAAATATCTTGACCTAAAAAAAGTTTGCTTCTTATGCGGAAGCGGAAAGTTTGATGAAATTTATCTTGGTGATATTACAGAGGTTCATGAGTTCAATCAAGGAGAAGAAATAAAGTCATATTTTATTTCTAACGAGACATTTGGCTACCCTAAAATAAATTTTAGTTCAATAAAAGGCGGTACTCCGGCGGATAATGCCCGGATTATCTTAGATATTTTCGAGAATAAAAAAACAAACGGAGCGTATCACACAGTGGCAGCCAACGCTGCTTTGGCTCTTTATTCTGCCGACTTCTCCAAAGCTTTGAAAGAGTGCAAGTACGCGGCAGAGGACTCAATAAGAAGCGGAGCCGCATTAGGCAAGCTTAATGAATTAAGAAAATTTAGTACAATAATTTCAAATTAATAGGATTTGCAGGAGTGAATTTTTTAGACACAATATTAAAGACTAAGAAAGAAGAAGTTCGAAAATTGAAGAAAGAATCTTCAATAGATTCATTTCGCAATTCAGAATTTTTTAATTCAAAATCTCTTAGCTTTAAAAATGAAGTAAGGCAAAATAAAGACATTTCGATCGTTGCAGAGATAAAAAAGGCTAGCCCATCAAAAGGAATTATCAAATTAGATTTTGATCATCTTCAAATTGCCGAATCTTATTTTGAAGCCGGGGTAAACGCCGTTTCCATTTTGACAGATATGCAATTTTTCCAGGGTAATATTCAATACTTGAATGACATCGCAAAAATTAAGCGGTCTCCTCTTCTCCGTAAAGATTTCATTATTGATGAAATCCAAATTATAGAAGCGAAAGCCAATGGCGCGGATATCATATTGTTAATTGCGGAAGCTTTATCTAATGGGCAGATTAAAGAATTATCTTCGGCTGCTTATGAATGCGGTTTGGAGGTTTTGCTTGAGCTTCATTCTGAAGAACAGCTTGATAAAATTGATTTCGGGATAAATGAAATTATAGGAATAAATAATAGGAACCTGGAAGATTTTAAGGTCGATTTAGGTGTAACAACAAGGCTATCCAGATTAATCCCCGAAGGAGTAATACTTGTTTCGGAAAGTGGAATTCAGAATAAAGAAGACATTGATTTTTTACGAAGCTCAAATATAAACGCAATTTTGGTCGGTGAGTCTATCATGCGTTCCGGCAATATACAATCAAAGATTTCCGAATTAAAAAGCTGGTGTTCAAATGAAAGTTAAAGTTTGCGGTATTACAAATTTGGAAGATGCGCTTTTATGCGAACAATGCGGGGCTAATGCATTGGGGTTTATTTTTTACAAAAAGAGTAAAAGATATATTATTCCAAGCGAAGCTGCTAATATTATAAGTCGCCTATCACCATTTACGTTGAAGGTGGGAGTATTTGTAGATGAACCAAAAGATGACATAAATAAAATCTTAGGATTGGTTAAGCTTAATGCGGTTCAACTTCATAATACTTACACCGTCCTTCCTATTGAAGAACTTAATATTCCTATTATCAGGGCTTTCAGAATAAAAGACGATTTTGATTTTAACATTCTAAATAATTTTAATGAAAGTTATTTTCTCCTCGACTCATTTTCTCAAAATGAATTTGGAGGTACGGGGACAAATTTCAACTGGGGCATCATTCCTGAAAATTTGAGACATAAAGTCATACTTGCCGGTGGAATTTCCTCTTTTAATATTGACTATGTATACCAAAATATTAAACCGGCTGCTGTGGATTTATCTTCATCTTTGGAAAAATCACCGGGGAAAAAGGATGAAAAGAAAATAAAGGATTTTTTTAATCAATTTAATAAATATAGGAGTAACAAATGGTCATCATGATGAAACTAAATGCGCCTCAAGCTGATGTGGAAAAAGTTAAGGAAAAAATCCTTGCGGAAAATTGTAAGGCTCATTTAATTACCGGGAATTTCAAAATTGCAATAGGAGTAACCGGGCAAACGAATAAACTTTCTGAAGAAGAATTTTTAACTATGGATTCTGTCGAAGATGTTGTGCGAGTTTCAAAGCCTTACAAATTAGTCAGCAGAGAAATGAAATCTCAGGATACTATTATCAATATTGACGATTCACCGATAGGTACTCAGGAGCTTACTGTAATCGCCGGACCCTGTTCTGTCGAAAGCCGACAGCAACTGTTCGATATTGCGGGTGAGCTTAAAGAAATGGGAATAAAATATTTTAGAGCGGGCGCTTATAAACCGAGGTCAAGTCCATATTCTTTTCAAGGATTGAAAGAAAAAGGATTAGAATATCTTGCCGATGTTCGGAAAGAACTTGGAATGCTGATTGTTACGGAAGCAAAGGATACTACTACCCTTCCGCTTATTTCTGAATGCTCCGACATCATTCAAATCGGCGCTCGAAATATGCAAAACTTTTCTTTACTCGAAGAAGTTGGAAAACTTTCTAACCCGGTGCTTCTTAAAAGAGGGTTAGCTGCGACAATTGAAGACTTACTGATGAGCGCTGAATATATATTATCGGAAGGGAACTATAATGTAATTCTATGTGAGAGAGGGATTAGAACTTTCGAAACGATGACAAGAAATACACTTGACCTAAATGCAGTTCCAATGATAAAAAAGAATTCACATCTCCCTATTTTTGTAGATCCTTCTCATGGAATAGGAATTGCCGACAAAGTTCCTCCAATGGCTCTTGCAGCAGTTGCAGCCGGAGCAGACGGGTTGATAATTGAAGTACATAATCATCCCGATAAAGCATTGTCGGATGGTTTTCAATCGTTAACACCCAAGAACTTTAAGATTCTTCTTGACAAACTAAGCCAACTTGCTCCGATAGTAAACAAGAAAATGGGAAATTATGTCTCAATCAACTAACTACAATTTTCCGGACGTTAACGGAAGATTCGGTAAATACGGCGGTAAATTTGTACCGGAAACTCTAATTACTCCGCTGCAAGAATTAGAAAACATTTATAATGAACTTAATGAAGATCCTCAATTTCATGATGAATTAAATAAACTCAATAAAGAATATTCCGGTAGACCGACACCATTAACCTTTGCAGAAGGTTTGACTAATTATTTTAACCGGGGTAAAATTTACTTAAAACGAGAAGATCTTTGCCACACCGGGGCACATAAAATTAATAATGCACTTGGACAAATCCTGCTTGCAAAAAAACTAGGTAAAACAAGAATAATAGCAGAAACCGGCGCCGGTCAGCACGGAGTTGCCGTCGCAACTGTTTGTGCTAAATTTGGTTTGAAATGTTTCATTTATATGGGGGAGGTTGACATTGAACGGCAGAGTTTAAATGTATTCAGAATGAAACTACTCGGTGCAGAAGTTATTCCAGTTTCATCCGGAAGTAAAACTCTTAAAGATGCAACTAACGAAGCTATCCGCGACTGGGTAACCAATGTTAAGGATACTCATTATATAATTGGTTCTGTTGTTGGTCCCCACCCATACCCTATGATAGTAAGAAACTTTCAGTCAGTAATCGGCATCGAGGCAAAAGAACAAATTCAAAAGGTTGAGGGAAGATTGCCTGATTATATTGTTGCCTGCGTCGGTGGCGGAAGTAATGCGATAGGAATTTTCTTTCCTTTTATAAATTCCGGTGTAAAATTAATTGGTGTTGAAGCTGCCGGCTACGGAATAAATACCAGCAAGCATTGTGCAACTTTAACACTCGGTAGAGAAGGAATATTTCAAGGGATGAAAACTTATTTACTTCAAAATGATGAAGGGCAAGTTTCGGAGGTTCATTCAATCTCTGCGGGATTGGATTATCCGGGCGTTGGTCCCGAGCACAGTTTCTTAAAGGATGAAATAATTGCTGATTATTTTTCCGTAACAGATGATGAAGCAATTAAAGCAACGGAATTGCTTTCACGGAAGGAGGGCATCATTCCCGCCCTGGAATCCGCACACGCAATAGCTTACTTAAATTATCTCATGCCGAAGACTGCTAAAGAAGAAATTATTATAGTAAACGTCAGCGGCAGAGGGGATAAAGATTTGAACACAATCAGAAATAGTTTAGGATATTAAATGTCAATCATTGCAGATTATATTTCAAAAAAAAATAAAACAAACGAAAAGGTGCTTTCAATATTTCTGACAGCAGGATTCCCTGATAAAGATAATTTTGTTGATCTCGCAATTAAGATTTTGGATTCAGGCGCTGATATGCTTGAAATCGGATTTCCGTTCAGCGACCCGCTGGCAGATGGACCGGTTATACAACATTCATCTCAGATTGCAATTGAAAATGGAATAAACTTAAAGGAGACCTTTAACTTAGTAAGGAAAATTCGTGAAGGTACTGAAAAGCCTTTAATTATGATGGGATATGCTAATCCTGTTCTTTCTTACGGTATGAATAAATTTGCTAAAAATGCAAAATCTGCCGGAGTAAACGGAGTAATTATTCCCGATGTTCCCATAGAAGAATATGATAATTTCTTCAAAGATCATTTTGTGGATCTTGATACAATTTTACTAATTACACCTACCACGTCAAATGATAGAATCAAAGCTATTGATGAGAAAAGCAGCGGATTTCTTTACTGCGTTTCCGTAAGCGGAACAACCGGCGCTCAACAAAAAGGAAAATCTGCAAGTCTTGATTTTATTAAACGAACTAATTTGATTGCTAAGAAAAATAACACGCTCGTCGGATTCGGAATTTCTAACGAAAATGATGCAAGGGCATTTGCTCCTTACTGCCAGGGGATAATTGTAGGCAGCGCAGTCATTAAATCGTTGATGAATGACGACAAATCATATAGCAATACTCTTAAGCTTGTAGCAGCGTTGAAGAAAGGACTTTCGTCTTAAAATTTATATTTTGGGTAATCTTTCCAAATAGGAGCTATTGCTTAAAACCGCAAAGGTTTCAATTCTTCGTAATTCATCAAGATTAAAACAATTCATATAACTCATGGAGCTCTTCAGGCCATCTGAGATGCTATCGATTACATTTTTAACCACGCCTTTATAAGCAACCATAGTTTCTTCCCCTTCGATAAACTCGTTTCTCATTTTAACTCCGAAGGAAGCGGAACCACGGTATTTTTTCCAAAGCTGACCACTATATTTTATTACCTCGCCGGGAGTTTCACGTGTGCCGGATAACATTCTGCCAAGCATTACGACATCAGCACCAAGGGCAATAGCTTTAGCAATATCACCAGGGCTTTTAATCCCGCCGTCCGCAATTATTTTTATTTTCAATTTCTTTTCATCGCGAGCAAACAAAACGTTAAGCAAAGAAGAGACCTGCCCTATTCCTATCCCGGTTTGAATTGAAGTAGTACAAACACTTCCGCTTCCAATTCCAACACGCACAGCATCTGCGCCCGCGTCTACAAGCTGCTTTAAAGTGGATCCATGCGCAATATTCCCTACGACAAGATTTACATTAATTTTATTTTTTATTTCTTCAGTCTTATGAAGCACTTCATTATTGTTTGCATTTGCAGTATCAATACAAATTATATTTTGATGCTCAGCAAGCTGATGAATTATATCTAATGGAGTATTTAGCGCTACCGAAACTGCTTTTACCTGGTTTCCGTTTCCTTCATCTTTCAAAATTTCTTCAAGTGAGCTATCAAACCGGTTTAGAATTCCAAGACAGGCAAGCTTTGTCAATTCCTTTGCCATCTCCAAGCCGGTCACAGTATCCATAGGGCTTGAAACAACCGGAAGCGCCAGGTTCATACCTAAAAATTCAGTAGCAGTAATTGTTTCGGTACGCGAGCGGATTCGCGATATTTCGGTAGGTATTAAACTTATATCATCATAAGTCAAAGATTGATGGTGTTCGGTCAGTTGGGTCTTTGAATAAATTTTCATTGCAGTATTTCCTTTTCAGAATAGATTATTCTATAGTAACTTATTATAGAAATATTTGTTAGTTATAATTCAGCTTTAGTTTATTGTTAAATAAGAGATTCAATTTCACTAATTATTTTATCCATTTTTTGTGTGGTAGCATTAACAGGTTCTTCAGAATTCATATTCACGCCAGCAGCTTTTAGAATATTTATTGAATAGCCGGAACTTCCTGACTTTAAGAATTTTAAATACTTATCGACTGCTTCTTTACCATTAGACTTTACTTTTTGTGCAAGGATTTCAGAAGCAGCAAACCCCGTTGCGTATTGATAAACATAAAAATTATAATAGAAGTGAGGGATTCGTGCCCAAGTATATTTTTCTTCTTCATCAACGACCATTTCGGATCCCCAGTATTTTTTATAAACATCACTATACATTTTACACAAAGAATCCGCAGTTAATGCTTCACCTCGCTCAGTCATTTCATAGCTCATCATTTCGAATTCAGCGAACATAGTCTGGCGATAAAAAGTAGCAGTAATATTATTCAAATATTTTTCAAGCAGGTTAAGCTTTTCTTCTTTGGATGCTGAATTTTCGATTAAGAAATCAAGCAAAAGAGACTCATTAAAAGTTGAAGCAACTTCAGCTAAAAATATAGTATAGTTTGCATAAGGATATGGCTGGTTATTGCCTGTATAAAATGAATGCATATTATGCCCCATTTCATGAGCAAGAGTAAATACATCGTTCAACAGTCCCCCCCAATTTAGTAACACATAAGGATGCACCCCAAAGGTAGTACCTGAAGAATAAGCGCCGCTTCTTTTTGCGGCAGTTTCAAATACATCAATCCATCGATTATTAAAAGCATTTTTTAGGTTGGCAAGATAATCATCGCCTAAAACTTTAAGAGATTGAATAACAATTTCCTTTGCGTCTTCATAAGAATATTTTTTCTCTGAATTAGAAGGAAAAAGTGTAACATAAACATCATAAGGATGGAGTTCATCTAAGTTCATCAATTTTTTTTTCAAGGACGCCCAACGGTGAAGAGGGGTTAAATTATTATTTGCGGATTCGATCAGTTTATCGTAAACCGAAATTGGGATATTGTTTTTATCGAGTGAAGCTTCCCGCACCGACCTATATTTTCTTGCTTTTGCATTAAAAATATTTGCTTTAAGGTTTCCGTTAAATAAAACGGAAAATGTATTTGCATAGTCCTTATAATTCAAAAGATAGTTCTTGAAGGCCCTTTCCCTATATTGCCGGTCATTTGAGTGCATCGCTGAAGAATAACGTGCGTGGGACAGCTCTAAGTCTTTCCCGTCCTCATCAATAATTTTAGGAAAGCGAAAATCTGCATTTGTTAAAATTGAATATGTATTGTAAGGTGTTAAAGAAATTTCTCCGGATAGCGCTAGCAATTCTTCTTTTTCTTTATCAAGGGTGTGGATTTTTGTCCTAATAAGGTCTTCAAACAAATGCTTATAGACTTTTAATTCATTAAGGCTGTTTAGCATTTGCCAAATATTATCTTCAGGAATTGATAATATTTCAGGTTTGATAAAGGAACTTGCCGTTGAGACCCTTGTAAACAAATTCATGACACGGTCGTCCATCGCTTGATATTTTGTATCTTTCATATTGCTATCTTTTGAAAGCGAGGCATAAAGATGAAGGCGTTCTAGCTTTTTTTCGATGCTATCATCAAAGCGCAAGCATTCCAATAATTCTTCTGCGCTGTAAGAAAGCTTGCCTTCAAACTTTTTATAATTGATAAGATTGTTTTCAATCCATTTGAAATCTTCATCCCAAAGATTTTCATTGGTATAAATATGAGATAAGTCCCATTTATATTTTTCATCTATTTCTGAGCGAGGTGGAAGAGCAGCACTATTTGATTCTGCAAACTTTTTGTTTTCTAAAAATCTTTCAATTTTCATTGTTATAAATTTCCTCTGGTTATCAATATGAATTTATACAAATTAACAAGGTAATTTATAAAATAAAACTGAAAAGCGGTATGATTTTAAGAAAGATTTAATATCCGATTAAATGCTTATTTTGTTAACGATTCAAAGAATGAACTCGCTCACTTTAGAGTGTACTTATTAATAAAATTTTATTTCTATTTTAGTCCTTGATACTATTTCATCATAAAATATTTTTGCATCAGACTTCCTGATCAATCTTTTATCAAGTTGTATTTCTTTATAATCGGAAAATAATGTTATCCAGTATCTTTCAGCATTGATTTTCTTAATAGCATCTATTTTCATCCTTTTATAAATACCGCTGAGACTTACAAAAATCTTAATTTCATTATTATCAATGAGTCCACTCTAAAAAGGTATTTTTGATAAAAAAATGTTTTGATTATTGTCCAAATTCAAAGCCTCGAAACTCAATTTTAGGCTTTTTAGAGTGGACTCATCAATAAATATGAAGAGGAGAAAAAATATTTAGAAAAAATAAAGAGAACAACCAAAGAAGAAGCACGAAAAGTAAAGAGAGCAGAGATAATATTATTAAGCGCATCAGGTTACTCGGATTTTAAGATAAAAAAGATGCTAAATGTACACAGAGCAACAGTAAAAAATTGTTTGGACAAATGTGTAAATAAGGGAGTAGAAGCAGCAGTAAAAGATTTACCAAGAAAAGGAGCCTGCCGGCAGGTATTCAGTTTATCATGAAAATTACCAAAGGGAAATAGTGTTAAGAAAATTTTAATTCTTCTGAATTTATGGGAACATAAAAAATCTCATAAGGCTTTCTATAAATTTAGTTTTACAATTTGCTTTATAGTGTCCGTTAAAAGAAATTAATTCTTATTAACTTCTTGATTGCTTAGTCAGTTTGCTAAAGTTTCATTTGGATCTTTGGATTTAAGTTCCGCCTTGCAATTAGGGCAGAACTGCCACTCAAGTTTTATTGGATACTTACAGTACTGACAATACATATTCTTTAAATCACACCCACAGTAGGGACAGTATGCGCTTGATTCGTTCAATTTACCATTGCATTCAGGACAATTATATGATTTCAATGGATTGGGTCTAACAATCAGGTAAATTATTAGACCAAAAATAAATGATATTACAGTCAATAAAACCCAGATTCCTGGATTTTCGACCATGTGCTCTTTTGCATCCAGGTATACCCATGTCGGAAGGAGAAACCACAAAAAAATAATTGCGATTTGCAGTATTGGGGCGAATATAAAATTTACTGATTCCCAAAATTCACTCCCGCTATTTGCTAAATATTTTTTAACATTCACTTTATCATCCACCAAAAGATGAAGCTCTCCTATCAACTTTCCATTATAATCATATACATGATTCGAATAAATTGACGTTGTATTTTTGAAATATTGCCGATCCCCGAATCCATAATTTGGTTTTGAAATAACTGATAAGTTTGCTAAATGACTTTCAAGAAATTTGTTTCTATTATAATACTTATTATTTCCCGCGTGTGTTTGCTGAGCTTCATTATATTCATCATTTAATTTTTGAAAATCTGCATCCGGAGCACCAAATATAAAATTTCCGTTAATCGATGACATCCAGATATACTTTTGGGGCCGTTCTAATTTCAGCGGATTAATCAAACAAGTTGAATCGATTTTATTCACTATAAAAGTGTCAACCGGAAGTGATTTTATCGAGCCAGCAATATCTTTTAGTAGATCATAATTATGTTCATTGAACGATATAAAATACTTATTAAATTCATTCTTATGATTTTTATAGAGTGCATCTTTAATAGGAACTTGCACTATTAATATTATTAATGACAGTGTAAATAGAATAACAGCCGGTACGGCCATTTTTTTTATGAAATTCTTTTTGTTCATATCTCTTCCTAATAGGTTTATTTATAAGCTAAATTTCTTTTTTCATATGATTGTAATAATAGTATAGGTGCTATTGAAAGCGTGATAAATGATCCGGCAATCAATAATATTATAAAAGCAATTCCGTTGTTTCCTAATAATTGCACAAGCCAATTATTCTGTACTAAACTCCAAAAACGTAATTGAGTTAACAGAATTTTTAATAAATAGATAAGTGGGCATAAAAATATTTGACCGGCCACTATCTTCAATATTGAAGTACTTTTGATAACTAATTTATAATAATCTGGTTTATTCTTCGATTCTAAAACCTCGGCAAGTATATTATTCAATATATTTGCAGAAGGGGCTTCATTTTCTAATTGGTCCAATATTTTTAGAGTTTCTTTAATTGAAGCTATATATGATCTGCAATTATCACAACTGGCAACATGTTCCTGGATTTCTCTTAGTTCAAGTTCACTTGCTTCAGAGAAATACAGCTCAAGTAAGCGATTTTGGTATTCGCAATTCATATTATAACTCCTGATTTTCTAACAACTTTCTTAATTGACCTAGTGCATTATGAAACCGCGCTTTTAAAGTCCCGACAGGTATTTTTGTCATTTCTTCAATTTCAGTAAACTTCAAATTTTGAAAATATTTTAATATAACTACTTCCTTCAAGAATGGATTTAGTCCTGCAAGTGCTTTTTCGATAGTGTCTTTCAATTCGGTTTTCTCAACAAGGTTATCATCACTTCTTTCGGGTTGAGTATCAAACGATCTTATTTCATCAAAATCTAAATGATCATAATCATACCGCTTTTTAGACATTTCCTTTCGAGTCAGATTTATTCCAATTGTAAAAAGCCAGGTTTTAAAAGTTCCTTTAGCTGGGTCAAATGTATGCGATGATCTCCAAATTCTAGTAAATACTTCCTGAAGTATATCTTCGGAAATCTCCCGGTTATTGGTATAACGTAGGGTAAAGTTAAATATTCCATTACTGTACCTGTTATACAATAATTTAAGTGCATCCGTATTACCTTTCTGTAACAGGTTCATCAATTCCTCATCAGAATTACTTGATAAATTAGAGTTATCTTTATCCATTTCTTATTTATACCCTAGTTAACGTAAAAAGGTTGTCCTTTTTATAAATGAGTCCGCTCTACAAAGGTATTATTACTGAAAAAATGTTTTGATTTCTGCGCATAATCAAAGTCCAAAAATTGGATTTCCGGCTTTTTAGAGCGGACTCATCTATATTAGCAAAGTAATTGTCTCTCAATTATTCTTATAATAAGTATTTTATTTTATTAATAGATGCGATGGAGTAGTTTTATCAAAAAATATTAAAACATCAAAGTCATCAGTAATAATTGTTGGGAAAAACCCATTGTCCATTGCGTGAGCTCCAATTTCACGAAAGTAAAGTGTTTGTTCCAGCCATTTAAAATCAGGGCTATCAGAAATTTTTCTCAAATCCAGTATCATTCTTTTCATTCCAGTTTTATGTAAAGCCCATTCTATACTGCCGGGCTCTGAATTTGAAGTTGTATAAACGCCGAGCCCTGTATCACCATATGCAGTGTATTTACCTGAGTGAAACGCAAAACCAAAATTTATAAATTCATTACCATATTTATGATTTAAATAATTGCCCATGCAATAATTTGCTTTACTAATGTGCCCATTATGCGCCCATAGAACGATTTTAGCATTTTTAGCTGAATGATCTATAATCCATTCGACATTTAATGCCATATCTTCATCACGTGATTTTTTGCCGGGTATATTAATTTCTGCACCTTGACTTACTATTCTAGCATTTTGAATTATCCAGTCAACATCTGTGGAATCATCTTGTTCCAAATATTTACTACGATTTATTTTCAAATGGCTTAGAACTGTTATAGCTGCTCGATACCAATTACTCGCCTCAGATATCTTTTCTTGTTCATTCATTCTGTATAATTTAGGAAATATATCTGGTATAACGTTGTAATAAATATTCAAAGAATCATAGTAATTAACATCATACTTCTTAATAAAATCCTTTATATTCTGAATGGCTATAGTCGGGTATTGGCAATCAAATCCCCAAAATTTAATTTTTCCTTTTTTTGAAATATTATATCTTCTCATCCATTTTATCATATCAAGCACTTCCTGCGTATTCCATGTCCAAAAATACATGCCGGATAGTGCGGCTTTAGGATCGCCCACACCAGTTGTTATATAATCATTAACGCGCTTTGCTTCTGGCATATTAGCCTCTATCGCAAATACTACATTCTTATATTCATCAGCGGTATATCTTACAATTTGATCTTTCATTTTAAAGAATTCGCTTGTTCCATGTGTACCTTCACCAAGCGCTATGATCCTTGAATTTCCAATTATTTGTTTTAGTTTTTCAAGGTTTTTTCCCTCATTTTCCGTTAGAACTGTATCGAATGTTATCGCATTCTTTTTAATCCAGGATAATTGCTTATTAGAGGGAACAAATGTTTTTGGAGCCACTTGCTTATATTCTTTACCATCAATTTCAATATTTAAGTCATCAAACCAGGCTGTTCCATCCCCCGATGATAAAACTCCAAAAACTATATCCTTTGCATCTTTGCTAACATCAAGATCAATTTTATATCTTCTCCATGGAGTTGTGCCTGATGGACCACGGTCACTCATATTATCGAGATATAAAACATTACCATTTTCTCCATCAACACGCCACCAGAGGCCTGCGTATCCATTTACAATGTTTTGAGTTTTAATATACCCGGTATAAATTACATGTTTTCCTTTTAGAGCTTCTATGGGAATGAAATTAGAGGCAACCCCCAAGGTTCCAGTAGATACCTTAGATATTCTCAAGCTTTTTTTGCCAGAATAATATTCCGAACTATCAACAATAACTTTAAATCCTTGACCCCCTGCAAACCAACCCCATGGGCTCCCGTTTGAAAGAGAGAGTTCAAAATTTAGATTTAAAAATTTTGTTTGGCTATTGGAATTATCTTTATCTGTATTGTTAGAGACCATACATCCTAAAAATGCAGAAATAAAAATTAAGAA
>JAJYSI010000583.1 GCA_021793635.1 Bacteroidota bacterium | reverse complement strand
ATGGTATAATGAAGCCATTGTCAAACAGATGTATCAACATATGGTAGACGAAGACATTCCAGAATTTTTTTCTGAATTTGAAGATGTTGTCAATTCTATATTCGATTAATTACAGAATGAGCGGTAGCCTTTTTATAGGATCCCGCTCATTTTTAATATTCACCGGGCTCTGAGCCTCTTCGTTCATTCCGATTGATACCGACTATTTGCTTCATATCAGATACACTCAATTCAAAATCAAATATATAAAAGTTCCTTCAATTCGTGATGGTTTTTCTAATTTCGGGATGCAATTTTCTTGCAAGTGCCAACGCAAAGGAATTTGAGCGGATATTTTGTTTAATTGCCAATTCCATAACAATTATATTTTTAGGTCTAAATAATCATGATTATAGTCCGATATATATATATTAGTATTTTAATATATTAGGGGGACTAGAGATGGGGCTTATACCTAGAAAAAAAGCAAAGAAAAAAAACTAAACATAAATTTAAAAAAAGGAAGTTTGGGTTCTTTAAAATTTTCAATTGGCGCAACATCTCCATTAGCCAAAAATATCTCGGTTCATTTTCAATTGTTGCTATATTATTTATTATTTCTGGTTTTATAGTTTATACACAACTCAATGCTGCTAAACAGGATATTCATCAGTTTGAGGATGATGTTATCAGATCACATGATGTTGCAAAAATGGAATCACTCCTACAAGAAAAGGATTTACGAATTGCGGATTATATCATTACCGGTGATCAGCGATATGTTGAAGAGTATGAAGAGCTACTTGATGAATATAGTGCATTAATTGACAAATTAGAATCCCGTATGGAGACAAATGAACAACAGGAATCGTTTGATTTAATTTTACAAAATGACACAGACATCAACAAACAATTCGATGAGATTATCGAAGCGGATGATCTAGATAGTGTCATGATAACGACGCGCCGTATCAGGGCAAATGAATTACGCGGTACAACTATACACCTAATAGATCAACTCATTGACGATATTAACATGGAACAATCCCTTGCCATTGAAGATACAAGTCGAAGTATCAATAGTAGTATTACTGTTTTAAGTGCGATAAATATAATAGCAATTGTAAGCGGTGTCGCTATTATGTTATTTATCAGCTTTTTGATTAGAAGAAATGTGAATAAAGTTATCAATATGACGACTGAGGTCGCAGATGGGAATTTAACTGTTGCATCGATTGACTATCAAGGTGAAGATGAAATAGGTCAATTAGCCAAAGCAGTAAACCAAATGAAAGAAAATATTCATCGAATTTTACTCAAAGTAACCGATGCAGCACAATCCGTCTCATCAAGTAGTGAACAATTGACACAAACGACACATGATGTTAATGAAGGAAGTGAACAAATCGCTTCAACCATGCAGGAATTATCATCTGCAGCCGAAGTTCAAGCGAACAGTGCTTCAGATCTATCAGAAAACATGAATGACTTTGTAATATTGGTCAACCAATCGGAACAGAACGGACAAGAAGTGACCAAAACATCTGAAGAAGTCATTCAATATACGTCAGAGGGTTCATCCTTAATGGAAAATGCAGTTAAACAGATGAATCGTATTGATTCCATTGTTTCCCATGTTGTCGATCAGGTTCAAGGATTGGATCAACAGTCGGATGAAATATCACAACTTGTCAGTGTCATTAAAGATATTGCCGATCAAACAAATTTACTAGCTTTAAATGCTGCCATTGAAGCCGCTAGAGCGGGTGAACATGGAAAAGGATTTGCTGTCGTTGCCGATGAGGTACGTAAATTGGCTGAACAGGTAACGACATCGGTTTCTGAAATAACAAATATTGTCACCAATATTCAATCTGAGACAGGTGAAGTCGTTACATCGCTCAGTACAGGATATAACGAAGTTCGCGAAGGCACGAAACAAATTGAAAAAACTGGACAAAACTTTGCCAACATTGATTCTTCCTCCCAAAATATGGCACATAAAATTACAAGCATTTCTAACAATTTAAAAAATATCGCAGAAAATAGTGATGGTATGAACAAACTTATTCAGGATATTGCTTCCGTATCTGAAGAAGCGGCAGCGGGCGTTGAACAGGCGGCTGCAACAACACAAGAAACATCTGGTTCAATGGATGAAGTTGCAAGTAGTGCCTCACAACTTGACAAACTTTCCGAACAATTGAATAAAGAAATGCGTATTTTTAAACTTTAGAAAAAACGATCAATACGTTGCATTGTATTGATCGTTTTTGTATACGTATGTTTATTTTATGTTGGCGCCTGTACCCAAAAAGCAATCTGCTGTATGATCATTCACCATACCTGTCGCTTGCATAAAAGCATAGCAAATCGTTGGTCCAACAAACTTAAATCCGCGTTTTTTTAAATCACGACTCATTAATTCAGATAAATCTGTTCGACTTGGGACGTCCCGTTCTCTTTCCCAATGGTTCACAATCGGCTCACCATCAACAAATTGCCATAAATATTTATGAAAACTTCCATATGTGGACTGAATA
>JAJYSI010000582.1 GCA_021793635.1 Bacteroidota bacterium | reverse complement strand
GTGGGATTTAATGACCTGATGAAAAGAGAAACCCTTTTAGAGCTAAATTCAAATAGAATTGGCTCTAAAAGGGTTTTTATAACACATCAAAGTATCTTTGCCCTATTTACGGGGAGGGAAAGAGGGGCGTACTTCAATTTTACTTGGGAGTGTTCTGGTATCCATTTTTAATAAGTCGACTACTATTTGCCCGATATCTTCTTTTTGAATTTTCCAAGCGTCTTTCTCGCTGGGGGTGTTATCGTTAAAATAAGTAGCCGCAGAACCCGGCATAATCACACTGGTTTTTAACCCTTTATCCCGCATATCTAACATCGCTGCTTGTGTAAATCCGGTAACGCCAAATTTACTCGCATTATAAGCACTGCCGCCTTTAAAGAAGTTTGTTCCCGCTAAACTGGCAATTGAAAAGAAATAACCTTTATTTTTAGTGAGCTGATCTAAGCCTGCTTTTAGCGTATAAAAAACACCGGTAAGGTTGGTGTCAATAGTTTCGTTCCACTGTTCGATAGTCAATTCGCTGATTGGTGCAAAGTGACCTAACCCTGCATTAGCAATGACAATATCTACTTTTCCAAAACTTTCTATGGCTTTTTTTACAGCTTTTTCTTGTTCTTCATATTTTCTGACGTCAGCTTCTATTCCGATAACCTGCGCATTGTTTTGCGTGGTGTTTGAAAGTGCTTTAACAGCTTTATCAACGGTTTCTTGTCGTCTTCCGGTAATCGCCACAGAAACGCCATTTTTTAGGAGTGCTTCAGCAATTCCATAACCAATTCCTTTGGTTCCACCGGTTATAAATGCTACTTTTTGATTCAATTCTTTCATAAATATACTTTTATGTTGATTGACTCAAAAATACAGACTTCAATTTTGAAATGTCCTAAAATTGGTTTAAAACTACTGAGTGGTCGCCTTTAGTAACAATTGGTCTAAAAATCAATAAAAAATCTAATATTAGCCGTATAAACGGAGAATATTGTACAGTTCAAATATGATAAAAGACTTATTTTAGCGAACCGTTGATGATATAAAATTATAACTATGAAAAAAATCGCGCTTATACTTATTATGATTGCTTTAGGAACACATACATACGCTCAGGATATTGAATTTGAAGAATACGATTTATCTAATGGGCTGCACGTTATCCTTCACCAAGACGATTCTGCTCCTGTGGTTGTTACTTCTGTGATGTACCATGTGGGAGCAAAAGATGAGGAACCGCAGAGAACGGGTTTTGCTCACTTTTTTGAGCACTTATTGTTTGAAGGAACAGAAAATATAGAACGAGGAGAATGGTTTAAGATTGTGAAATCTAACGGAGGAACCAATAATGCTAACACGACAGACGACAGAACCTATTATTATGAAGTTTTTCCTTCAAATAATCTGAAATTAGGATTGTGGATGGAGTCTGAGCGCATGTTACATCCGGTAATCAACCAAAAAGGGGTGGATACACAAAACGAGGTGGTAAAAGAAGAGAAGCGCTTGAGGGTGGATAATCAACCCTATGGAAATATCTTAAAGGCCATAAAAGAGCATTTGTTTACAGAACATCCTTATCATCATACGACGATAGGCGAGATGGAAGATTTAGATGCTGCGACTTTAGAGGAATTCAAGGCCTTTTTTAAAAAATTCTATACGCCGAAAAACGCTGTTTTGGTCGTGGCCGGAGATTTTGACAAAAAACAAGCTAAAGAATGGATTGAAGAATATTTTGGCCCTATTCCCGGGGGAGAGAGAATTGCTAAAAAGCAATATAAAGAAGCGCCCATCACAAAACAAATTGAAGCGACTTGGGAAGATCCTAATATTCAGATCCCAATGTTAATTACGGCTTATAGAACGCCATCTATGAAGACGAGAGACGCTAAAATTCTTGATATGATTTCTACATTATTGAGTAATGGAGAGAGTTCGCGTTTGAATAAACGCTTGGTCGATCGAGAGAAAAAGGCTTTAGAAGTGGCAGCTATTAACTTGAATCAAGAAGATTATGGAACGTATATTATTTACGCCCTGCCGGTGGGAGAGACCTCTTTAGGAGAATTGTCAGATGCTTTCTCTGAGGAAATTGAAAAGCTGCAAGAAGAATTGATTTCTGAAAGAGAATACCAAAAGCTCCTCAACAAGTTTGAAAACCGCTATGTCAATTCCAATTCTAATCTTGAGGGTGTGGCTCACACCTTAGCCGGCAATTATCTCTTATATGGAGATACGAATCTGATTAATACAGATTTGGAGACATACCACTCTATCACGCGAGAAGAGATTAGAGAAGCTGCAAAAAAGTATTTGAATGATAATCAAAGATTGGTCGTTGAATATTTACCGAAGAATGACTAATTGTAAGATTTAAAAAACCGATAAAATGAAGAAATTAATATTAGCTGTTACTATGATATGTATTGCTTTTGGCACTAATGCCCAAATTGATCGCTCACAACAACCCGAACCGGGACCTTCGCCAAAAGTAAAAGTAGGGCAACCTAAAAGCTTTACCATGAAAAATGGAAT
>JAJYSI010000581.1 GCA_021793635.1 Bacteroidota bacterium | reverse complement strand
AATGCCGCTTCCGCATGGACATTGGGCATTTCGATCAGGACTCAAACTTGGAAAACCTTTATCTTTTTCTAAAGCCCATTTCATTATGTTAGCAGGTGGTCTCTTATTTCTCAGTTCATTTACCATAAAATTCATATACACATCAATATGAGTGAAATATTTTTTATAGCCTGCACATAAATAATTCAATCCGTCCTCACCATCCGGAGTTTTAATAAAACGATGTTTAGGACATTCGCCGTTGCAGGCAAGCCTTACTTCACAATTTTTGCAATAATTGGGAAGTGACATCAGTTTATCGATTCCGAATTTTCTCTGCTGACCGGAGTTAACTAAAGACTCCAATGGATTCTTCATTATATTTCCAAGCTTATTCTCAGGGTATACAAAATGATCGCATGAATAAACGTCACCATTGTGTTCAATTATCATCGCATCGCCGCATGTTTCCCTGAATACGCATAGTGACGGTTGCATACCGTACCATAATTCCAATGAAACATCAAACAATTGGACAAAAATTTTGCCAACGTCTTTTCTTACCCATTCATCAAAAATTGCACATAAAAAATTACCGTATTGAATAGGTTCCACAGACCAATCCGTAACTGTAGCAGAATCTTTATAAATAGGCGAGACAAGATTCAATCCGTCTTTCGGATTTTCCGCTATTCGTTCGACAATTGGAATAAATTGCATAAAACCGCTGCCGATTTCTTTAAGAAAATTATACACCTCTAATGGCTTATAAGAATTTTCGCGATGAACAACAGTAAGCGTATTAAAATCTACTCTATATTTTTTTAGATATTCTATACCCCTTATTACTTGATCAAAAGTCGGGCTGTTACCTTTATTTATCCTGTATTTATTATGTATTTCTTCCGGTCCGTCAATCGAAATTCCAATTAAAAATTTATTCTCACTAAAGAATTCGCACCATTCATCGTCAAGTAAAACACCGTTTGTCTGAAACGCATTTGTAATGGTTTTACCGTTCGCATATTTTTTCTGAAGTTCCACTACTTTCCTAAAATAATCAACACCAAGTATTGTTGGCTCTCCTCCCTGCCAGGCAAAATGTACACTCTGTACCTTATGCGCCCGGATTTTTTGCCGTATAAACGATTCGAGTACATCAAACGGCATCTTGAAATTATCCCCCTTGGGGTATAAATTTTCTTTTTCAAGATAGAAACAATACTTACAATCCAAATTGCAAATAGGTCCGCTGGGTTTAGCCATTACATTAAATGCGCTCACATAATTTAATCCATTCGTCGCTTCAAACATCTTGCGGATCCTTCCTAAAGGCAGATTTTTAACATTATAATTAAATTTTCCTATGAATTTAAAAAGTTTTAACAATATAAGATTTTCATTGTAAAACAATTCACTTTTTCTGTCTATTGGAGATAAGTTTTTCATTTGTCTTTCTTTTCAATCTCAAATTTATTAACCGGGGTATTAATTGAGATTTGATATTCAGGATTGGGTCTCGGTAAAACCGCGCCGGAGCGGTTCAGAAATCCGGTAATACGTTTGTTGAACTCCTCTACCTTTTGAGGCATTTCTGACGAGAGATTGGGTTTTTTCGCCTATATCATCAATTGAAATGAAAATTTTGTCGTTATTGTTATGATGTTTATATATTTCTTATTGCATATCCATCAACCTAAGATTTGCTATGGATAATAAGGCCAGTAATCGATTTTCGGACGTTCCTCCCCAGCCTCTACCATTCTTTCAATTAAACGATTTCTCAGTTCTTCCGTAATTTTTTCCATGGAACGCTCCCCTATATAATGAATAATTTTAGTGCTGGGCATTATAACATCGGAACGTCCTGCCAGATTAACTAATTGTGCGGGATCAGCTCTGTTATTATATAACTGATAATCCCTGTAATGTAAACTACCTGAATCTTCTGCCGGGTTTGAATCAGGTGAGAGCGCAACATAAGTCCATTCCGGGGTTCTTAAAGCTCTTGCCGTTTCGGATTCACTTATCTGTATAAAAGATTCATTACGCCAGGAAGCGCGGGCATCCGCATCGTGCATCAAAGGAATGAAGCTTTGTCCCTGCATTGTTGAAGGAACTGCAAGACCGACCGAATCAAGAATAGACGGTGCCAGATCTACCATATTCACAAGTTCGGGAACCGTAATGCGGTTATCGAATCCTGGTCCCTGTATCATTAAAGGAACATGTATTGAGCTTTCATGAGGACTCCTTTTGTATTCATTATTACGAGTACGGAAATGGCAGCCGTGATCGCTTGTAAAAATAATTATCGTGTTTTCTTCTAAATTTTGTTCTTTTAGTGTTTTTAGAATGCGTCCTAATGAATCATCTATTGCCTTAATGTCTCCGTAATAGTTTGATATCTGGTACTGCCAATCACCCGGCAACAGTTTTAAATCCGGCGGAATATAAGGATTATTGAATCTTTCTCCGTAACCTTTCGGCGGGGCAAAGCCCAAGAGATCGTTCTGCTGATGAGGTTCCAATTGAGAGATCACAAGAAAGAATGGTT
>JAJYSI010000580.1 GCA_021793635.1 Bacteroidota bacterium | reverse complement strand
GAATTCTTGTAGGTATATTGTCATTTGGTACGCTTCATCAATTATATTAGATGCAGACAGCGAAATAGCATTTTCTTTTCGCTGTATCTCCGAGATGATATGATTTAATGAAGATGTCATTTCACTTTGTCTAATCTCTTATTTTCTAATAGACAACTTTCATCATTGTAATCACTGACAAACCCAACAAGCATTGTTACGGGGTATCAGTTTTCAATCTGTTGAATATTTCTTTGAAAATTATTACATAAGAATTCGCTAAAAGTTGTTCTATTCGCTTACAGTTATACCTCAATTCAATTATATACTTGATTATATCGGCAGTTTCAACCTCAATTTTATTAGCCTCAATCCTAAGGATATTTTCTTCGTCTTCAAGGTCGAAGTTAATTTTGTAGACAGTGTTGTACTGTGCTAAAATTTTCTACTGTTTTCATGTTTCTGTTTATCAGACCGGGGGTTCGAAACAACTTCAATAGCAACTTATTTATCTCAAGGGTGAATGACAAAATAGAAGTTACAAACAGCGCCCCCGTATGCAAACTCATGTAGCTTTTTCGTCTAAATTCAGTGCCATTACAAAAAAGTCGAATTTCTGAGAACCAATGTTTTGTGAATACTGACTTATTTTCTGATAGCCCTTTTTGTGATAAAAATTTATTGCCTTTTGATTCTCTTTTAATACAGAGAGCCAAATACGATGATATTTCAAAGCAATTATTTCTTGCGTTAAAATTTTATGCAGTTCCTTACCGATTCCTTTGCTTATAAATTTTTTTACGACATAAATCTTATCAAGATAGCACGTTTTTGGTGGGATTATCAATTGGCTTGTGAAGTCCAGTTTAACTTTCGCATAACCAACAGGAATGCTATCGTAGAAAGCAATCCAATAAATGGATTCCGCTTTTAGTATACTGTCATGAATCCTTTTTTCCGAAAAAATGTCTTCCAAGTAATCCAACAGGTCGTTCTTGTCGTTGAAAAAAGACTCAAACGTATCTGGAAATGTTATACGTCCCAATTTTGAAATAGTTATCACGTCATCTATGTCGGCTTTTCTAATATTTATCATAAGTAAGTATGTTTAAAATGGTTGCTTTTTCTATCGTATGAAGTTCATGGGATAGGCTGGTACAATTTGACCTTTTAGGATTTTTTGAAGTTTGGAAGCCATAAGCCTTTTTGTTAAAGGCTTGAGATAATCGAGGTAGAGAACTCCCTCGGTATGGTCGTATTCGTGCTGTATCATTCGCGCGGTCGTTCCACTGAATGTACGGATTTGCTTTTCAAAATTCCGATTATAATATTCAATCGTTATCGCCCAATTCCGCTTTACTTTGTAGAATAAATTTGGAATACTTAAACAGCCCTCTTCGTCTTCCCAAAGTTCTTCAGACCGTTGGATGATTTTGGCATTGATGAAAGTTTCCATTATGCCTTTATCATCTTGGGGGAAATAAAACTTTCTCTCTTCTTCTCCGAGGTTATCAAAAGTTGATTTACTGTCCACGATAAACAATCTAACCGGAAGTCCTATCTGTGGTGATGCCAATCCGCAACCATTGGCATTTTCCATAGTTTCCCACATATCGGCAATTAATTTATCCAATTCAGGATAATCCTTTTCGATGTCGTTGCATTTCTGTTTTAAGATATGGTGTCCGTATGCTAAGATGGCTCGTTTCATTATTCTTTGGATTTTTCAACAAATTTCCAAAGAATAAACATGGTAGGCAATGAACCTATGTTAAGTATTTACGCACGGATTCCGTTGATGTTCAACGATGTTTACGATTGCTATGCAATTTGTCTGCGAATCCGGCTCAGCGCCTGTGGTGTTATCCCGATATAGGAAGCAACGTATTTTAATGGAATAAATTTTAAAATATCGGGTTGTTCATTGAACAGGTTTAGATACCTTTCTTTGGCTGTATGTTTTAAAAGCGACAATTCTCTTTTGCTTTTTTGCAAAAACAGTTTCTCCGACACAAAACGCCCTAAATAGTTTCCTGCTTTGGTCTCTGCATATACTTTTTGCAAATCATCATAAGATATTTGCCAAACCACGGTTTCCGTCAATGCCTGCAATTCGTATTCAGATGGTGTCTGGGTCAGGAATGAATTGTAAGCACAGGTAAATTCTTTATCAAAACAGAAATTAAAAGTCAGTTCGTTTTCATCATCTGGAATATAAAATCGAACGATGCCTGTTTCTACAAAGGAAAGGTATTTTTCTGTTTCGCCCTGTCGTGTGATGGTTTCGTTTTTGTAAAAAACTCTCCTGTCAAAGTGGGAAGCTATAAATTCCCATTCTGTTTCCTGTAATTTTAGTATCCGCTCGTAGTATTCTCTGATGTGCCCCATAAAAATATTCTCTTTTTAGTCTGTCTTTAAAGAAAGGAGATACAAATTTAGCATTTTTATAATAAACCGGTTTTTGTGCGGATATCTCATAACTATGTTAACCTACGGTAAAACACCAGCAAAAACATTGCTTTCAGCCATTTTATATCACTACGTATTGGTTGCAAGGA
>JAJYSI010000579.1 GCA_021793635.1 Bacteroidota bacterium | reverse complement strand
ACTGATTTTATGGAGATTCCGCCAAAAGGTTATCACAGATTAACGCCGGGCGGTGAGGTCAGGCTTCGTTATGCCTATATTATTAAGTGTGAAGAAGTAATTAAGAATGATAAAGGAGAGGTTGTTGAACTTCATTGTACTTATGACCCTGAGACAAGAAGCGGTACGGGAACTAGCAGCAAAAAAGTTAAAGGTACAATTCATTGGGTGTCTGCTGATAATGCTATTGAAGCTGAGGTAAGATTATACGACAGACTTTTTACAGTTGAAGCTCCGGATGCTGATAAAGAGAAAGACTTTGTCCAATTTCTGAACCCTAATTCCTTAGAGGTTATACCAAGTGCTCTGATCGAACCATCATTAAAAAATTCCAAGCCAGGGGATAGGTTTCAATTTGAAAGGCATGGCTATTTTTGCGTTGATACAAAATTTTCAACTGATGAAAAGCTTGTATTTAATCGAACCGTGACTCTAAAAGATAGTTGGGGAAAAAAGAACAATTAGTCCTTTTTTGAAACTTTTGCTCTTTCAACTAATTGGCGTTGTTTTCTATCTTTAGAATTCATCCTTGTTAATATAATTTCACTATCTTTTTGTGGTACGTTGAAAAAGGAATATGCATCCATAATTTGAATAGACTCTACATTGTTAGGTTCAATATTTGCCTTTTTGTTAAGAATATCCAAAAGTTTTCGCGGTGTAATTCCGTCTTTTTTACCGAGAGCTATAAATAATCTTGAATAACCTTTTTCGCTTCCAAACTTATCTTTCCTTCGATTCGGCTCAAATTCTTTCTTAGATTTTTTTGACTCGAATAGATCCGTAATTTGTGCGTAATTTTCTACTTCAAGATCGTTTTGAAAAGAATGTTTTATTAATGATGCTACAACCTCAACCGGATTTTGCTCTGCCAAAAGCTCCTTGGCTAAATTTAAATATGCCGGTGCAATTTCAATATCTATCAATGCTCTGAGTTCAGAAGAAATTTTTTCCTTTTTGAAATTGATTACATCGATTACCTTAGGAATTCTCTCTTTCCGGATCTCCGTCTTCGTAATGTTTTTTATCATCTGAAGCTTTCGGTGTTCCTCCGAAGTGATGAATGTAATAGCCGTGCCTTCTTTTCCCGCTCTTCCTGTTCTACCAATTCTATGAAGGTAGGACTCGGGGTCCTGTGGCAAAGCATAATTTATAACGTGCGTCATTTCATATATATCAAGCCCTCGTGCCGCTACATCAGTGGCTACAAGAACATTAATGCTTCTTTTCTTAAATTTATTTAAGATTTTCTCTCTTTGCATTTGAGAAATATCTCCGTGCAAACCTTCGGCATCGTAGCCTCTGTCGTTTAGCTTTGTAGCTACGAAATCAACATCATTTTTAGTTCTGCAAAAAATCAAGCCGTAAAAGTCATCCGTCGTATCAATTATTCTGCAAAGAGTGTCAAATTTATCGGAGTTCCTTACTTCAAAATATATCTGATCTGTTAGCGAAATTGTTTCGCCTGCTTTGTCTGCTTTGATTATCTCACTCTTACCCATATATTTTTTAGCAAGCTTCAAAATTCTATCAGGCATAGTGGCAGAAAATAAAAGTGTCCTTCTCGCAGGATTTGTTTTACTAAGGATATTTTCAATATCTTCTATAAAACCCATATTCAACATTTCATCAGCTTCATCAAGGACAGCAAATGAAATTTTATCTAAGCGCAAACTTTTTCTGGTCATATGATCGATTATCCTTCCGGGAGTGCCGACTACAATATCAACTCCCTTCTTAAGCATTCTTAGCTGTATTTCGTAAGACTGCCCACCATAAATTGGAGCTATATGAATATTTTTATGACCGCGTAGAGAATTAAATTCTTCGGAAACTTGAATTGCAAGCTCCCTTGTTGGTACGAGAATTAAAGCTTGTAGATGGCCTGCTCTTGTATTTATTTGATCGATTAGCGGAAGTGCGAATGCTGCAGTTTTACCTGTACCTGTTTGCGCCTGTCCGATTAAATCATTTTTATTTTCCAGTATTAAAGGGATAATTTTTTTCTGTATTTCAGTAGGCTCTTCAAAACCTTTTAACTTAATTGCATGAATACTTTCTTCTGAAAGTCCCAGGTCTTTGAAGCTATTATTCAACATATATATTCACTTTCTTCTAACATTGAGTCCAATGTTAAATCGTTAAAATAAAATTTGATTAGATAAATCTAATCAAACCATAAAGGTGCCGTTTTTGGTATATAATCTGATTTTTTACTTCGATAATAATGCTTGCGGTTCTCAAGGAGATATAAAAGAAATGTTGCCTAATGAGAAATACATAACTTATACCTAAAGTTATAAATTTATAATTCAAAGATAAAGCAAAAACATCTTAATTCATAAACAACCATATCTGTTCAAAATAAAGTTTCATATAACATCCCTACCCATAGCGCGGCAAGCTGCAATGGAATATGGAATATGTATGATGGAATATGTAAAATCATTTAATATATATTGACATACAAAACAAAGATTTAAGCGGCAATACTATAGA
>JAJYSI010000578.1:1240-2546 GCA_021793635.1 Bacteroidota bacterium | reverse complement strand
ATCTATGTGGAATCTATCATCAATGAGATATTCTTTATAGCTATCCTTCATGGTATCAAACTTTATTAATATTCTTATTTCATCCATTTTTCACACCGTCCCCAACTCCACACCCGCATCCTTCATCTGCAATGCGGTATTTGTTTTCAACTGGTCATTACCCGCAAATAGATCATCAAGAATAATGCATCTCTGCGGCTTTAATTTCACAATTTCATCTATTATGTTCTGGTCAATCTTATCCAACACAAAAACAGCTTGCCTTCATTTACCGAATAATATCCATTTACCTTTTCAATCTTTTCAGTTAAAGTAAAACCCGATTTTAGCATCAACTCATAAAGCATATTTTCTATTTTCGCATCCGGCTTTATTTGAGTATCGAAAAGATCAATCATTTTATTCAAATCTTCTTCCGTTTCAATTACATCACTTCGCCACATCTTAAAATTACTTGGAACTAATTTGAATACTTTGAAACCAGGAACTTCACCGCTAAGACGCGAAGGCGCAAAGATTTCCCCTTGCGTCTCTGCGCCTTTGCGGTTAATTCTTTCTATCACACGACGGATTCTCTCCTTACATATATCCGCAATAGTAAAATATTTTGCCTTGTACGCTTCGCTGCTTTCGTCCGTTTTTTCCGGAAGCTGCACAAGTATAAACTTTCTGTTCCCGCCGTCTTCCTTATTTAATTCCATTACCGCCTGTGCTGTCGTCCCCGAGCCCGCAAAGAAATCTAAAACAAAATCTCCATTTTTTGAGCCAATAATTAATAAGTGTTTAATTAAATCGATTGGCTTGGGATATGAAAAAATATGCTTGTCTTCAAAATTTTCTTTGATATCCCTTCCTCCGTCTCCTGTCAAAGCAATTTTAATCAATAAAGAATCTGGTATCTTACCATATGAAAGTAAATTTCCAAGAGTATCTTTTATAATTTCTTCCTTTTTTTCATTTATATATTGTTTGTAATAAACTTCCCATATATCATCCTTATTTTTTTAAAAACAATTCTATCTTCCTTAACACGCCATTTAAATCTATAAATATCACAACGCCATCTATGTTCTGCCCCTTTCAATATATTTCCATCAGGGCATTCAATATCATAATGTAAACCTGGCCTATCTCCTGTACTAAAATCATCTAGATTTCTTAATTGGTATTTCCCTCGAGTAACAACATATTCATCTTCAAGGTTATAACTCTTTAACATTTCTTTGGTAGGTGGAAGGTTGTAAAATGAGCAGTCGATCAGATTTTTTGCATAACAAAAAATATACTCATGCGAAACTGCAATATA
>JAJYSI010000578.1:0-1230 GCA_021793635.1 Bacteroidota bacterium | reverse complement strand
TTGCCATACAAATTGCACTACAAAATTTTCCTCTCCAAATATCTCATTCATAATCATTCTAAGATTATGCGCTTCGTTATCGTCAATGGAGACGAATATTACTCCGTCATCACGCAATAAATTACGCGCGGTATAAAGTCTTGGATACATCATGGAAAGCCAGTTGCTGTGGTAGTGCCCGCTTTCCTTGCTGTTTTTTCTAAAAAATCCTTCCTTTAACAAAAAGCCTTCTTCATCCTTATCGCCGATGCGCTTTAGGTATTCGTCTTTTGTTTCAGAAAATTTATCGGGATAAATAAAGCTGTCGCTGCCGGTATTATAAGGCGGGTCTATATATATCATCTTTATCTTGCCGAAATAAGACTTCTGCAAAATCTTCAGTACCTCAAGATTTTCCCCTTCAATAAAAACATTTTCAGTTCCATCAAAATTAACTGACTCATCTTTTACAGGTCTTAACGTACCCGAAGTTCTCTGCTGCAAAACTCTAAACGCATCAGACTTACCCGCCCAGTTAAGATTGTATCTTTCATTCTCAAAATTTATATCTTCGCCAAGCGCAGCCTTTAACTTTTCCCAGTCTATTTTTTCTTCGGTAAAAGCCTCGGGTATTATATCTTTAAGCTTAGTAATTTTATCGGAAAGGATTTCTAATGATTTGCCGTCCATTTAATCTCTTAATTCTTTCATTAAAGACTATAGTTATTAAAAGAAACTAAAAACACTATAGAAAATAAGAATATAATATTATTTAAGAAAGTTTTAGGCGGAATAAAATCCCTGGAAAGTTTATAATCAATATAGCCAGGTTTAGTTGAATACTCACTGACAGTTCCGAAAATGGAAAAATTATGTGGGCACGTGTAAATGGCAAAACTAAAAATGCTCTTAAAAATATGGAATCCTTAAGTCCGGATATGTAACGATAAGGGTATATGATGAGCTGGGAATAGAAGTAGCAACTTTGGTCAATGAAGAAAAACCGGAGGGAATTACTCTGTTAGTTTTAATGGGGCAAATTTTACAAGCGGGGTATATTACTACCGTCTGCAAGTTGGGAGTTTTGCTCAGACTAAAAAACTAATACTTCTAAAATAAATTTTTAATGATGTTCAAATATTATATTGATTAACTCACGTTACGCGTGCGCCAAGGAAAGCTTGTTGTATCTTATCGGTGAAAGACTACCAAAGGGTAGCTAAGTCCGATACGGGCAAAGGTAAGCCGCCA
>JAJYSI010000577.1 GCA_021793635.1 Bacteroidota bacterium | reverse complement strand
ACCCTCCTGTTCAAGCAATCCGCTGCACCTTGGCTCTGCATGCAAGACTGGCTATTTTTCGATTGCCAAAACTGGATACTTTTCGTTTGCCATAATTGGACAGAATTCACTTGCCATTTACACTCAGAGGATGAGTCAAATGACGCCCTATATGTTATCTTACTTCTCTTATTTCTTTATAATATATATAATTAAAATAAGGTGCTACAAGCTTTAAGGGGTAAGACAAGCTCAAAATCTTACTTGTCTTACTTCGTCTTATCTCTTCAAACTGAAAGGTGCATCAAGACAACGAAGAGGAAGAGTTTCAACTGATAACGATTTGCTTATATCGTTTGAAAAGAAGAGATTAATAGATAGGAAGTGGTAAGTTGTTCATGGCGGATTTTCTAAGAATGAAAAAGAAGAGTTCAAGAATTCAAAGACCTAAAGGTTGGAGAGAAGTGGAGAGGAAAAAACGAAGAGAATGGAATTTCAAGATATACAAAACCTCTTCTGAGTCAACTTTAGTACCTGATGATAAAAATAAAAGGTGACTCTAATACTTGGAGCTAATCTAACAAAAATCCCTTAATAATATACTATGAAGTTCAGTTTTTAATTCAAGGTGAATCAAGTGAGAATCTCACTGTTTATTTCACATACCACGTAGGACTCCCACAATTTTATATGAAGGGGTTTAAAAATTCAAATTGAGGAATGGGTTTGTTCTGGAACCAAATATTCAAGAAAAAACCGAAAAGAAAGCCGTGTGGCCCGTCTGCGTAGGTGTCAGATAAGATGAAAAATTGAAGACGGCTATATCTAATCTCAAGATTGAATGAATATACAAGGCAGATAACATACTTAACGAATCCCCACAATACTCTGTAGGATGAGTAGAAGTGCCATTCAAACAAGACAGTTGAAATAGTTTTTACTGATTTTTTAGGATATGGAATTAATAGAAATCAACTACAAAATTAGACCTGAAACTGCAATGAAATTACACGAGATACAAGAAGCCATTGACCCGGAAGGTGAAGACGACGACGAACTATTTCAGTTCCTCATAGATTCAGCGGAAAAGTTTGCTGAAAGGATTTCAGACGATATAAGCACTTCAGTGCCTCAACGTGTTAAAACCGAAGAAAAACATAAGACACGGGCAGATGAGGAAATATTGGATGAATTTTTTCGACAAGACCATCCCAGTTAGCGAAAGGATATGGGTTAAATCAAGGAAGTACAAAACCCTAGAGGAATGGGCAGAAGCAAGAAGGCAATATCACAGGGATTACTATTTGAGACACAAAGGGAAGTTACTTGTCTATCAAAAGGAATATCACAAAAGGAATTACAAGTCCCATCCGAGAAGGTATTACAAAATTGTAAGGACACCGATGGGAACAGTATTATGGGAATAAAATTCAACAAGAGTCACTTAACAGGAGCTAATCCACTTAAATTGTCGATGATTATTTAGGCGAAAAGGATTTTTTAATAACATGGATTAAAAAATATAAGAAGAAAAAAAGATTTATAAAGAAATCCGATGAGGCGGTAATTAATGAAGCAATCCCAATTATTAATGCCGAGTACAATACGGGATTCTTAAAGAAAGAAAAGCTTGAAAAAGGGAAAAACGAAGCCGACCCATATTTGATAGCATATTGTAAATTAAACGGATATCCACTTATCTCTGATGAGAAGAAATTTGTCTCCAACAAAATACCCGAAGTAGCAAAGAAGAACGGCGTAAAGTGTATCAGCTTATATAAATTCGTAGCAATCGAAAGAAGATTAGAAGCTCACCAGCATGCAATTAAGCATTGGAGTGAATTAATATCTATTATCCATCAAAAAAATTCTGAACTCAGGTCAAAAGTTATTAATGGTGCTACTAATTTTTGGTATGAGAATTGTCTTTATCTTGAAAAAGAAACACGCGAGAATTTCTACAAGGTTATATTTCTTGTGTCAAATTATGAAATTTATTTAGAAGCATGGAAGTTTGCCGCCCAAGGCCCGGAAAAAGAAAAAGCACATAAAGATTTGATTAAAACGTGGGACGAAATACATGCATTATCTTCAATAATAATGCGCGAAGTTGAATTAGAACCAATCTCAGTGAAAGAAGAAAAAGATGCAGTGGGTGAAAATATAAAGTAATATTTTCTTATTTAATAAAATGAAGATGTATAATAAATGCCGGAAACAAATAAAGAAAACATATTGATATATCTTGACGAAACAGGAGATCATTCATTAGAAAACATTGATAAAGACTTCCCGGTTTTCATTTTAACTACTGTTCTTGTTCGTCAATCAGTTTACATTAATGAAATTATTACAATGGTTTACGCACTGAAGATTAATAATTTCGGTCACGAAGGAATTATATTGCATTCAAGGGACATTCGTAAGGCCCAGCCACCATTTGAATTTCTTCTTAATAAAAATAAAAGGGAACCTTTTCTAGAATCTATTTCTACTTTAATCGGCGGGTTAAATTTCAAACTAATTGTTTCGGTTATTAAAAAGGAAAGACTAGTTAAAATATATTCTA
>JAJYSI010000576.1 GCA_021793635.1 Bacteroidota bacterium | reverse complement strand
GTTGAATTCCGTTTGTTCGCCGGTGTTTAAACTTTCGATATACAGTTCTCCTTTTCCTTCAAAAAATGCAACTTCAACTGCGTCGGCCAACCGATGATAGAAATCTTCATCGTCTCGGGTGATGATTCGATCCACCACCAAGTTCATCTTTTTTGAATAATGTTCGGATTCAAGTTGGTCGATTCGCAACACTTCTTTATCAACTTGAATTCGTGAATATCCTTGTTGATTCAGAATCTTGATTTTATTTTCTGCAGTTCTTCCTTCTTCCAACAGAATCGGAGCCAAAAGCAAAAGTTTTTCACCTTCGGGGAATTTTTTTATGAAATCGATAACATCTGAAGGAGTATCTTTTTTGACTTCTCTTCCTGAAACGGGAGAAATCGTTTTTCCGATTCGAGCATATAAAAGTTTTAAATAATCATAGACTTCCGTAGAAGTTCCGACAGTGGATCTCGGATTGGTGGTATTTACCTTTTGTTCGATGGCGATTGCGGGTGCAATTCCTTTGATGGAATCGACTTTGGGTTTGTCCAATCGGCCTAAAAACTGCCGGGCATAACTGGAAAGACTTTCCACATAGCGGCGTTGGCCTTCAGCATATAAGGTGTCAAAAGCCAAACTGGATTTTCCGCTTCCCGAAAGACCGGTAATCACGACCAGTTTGTTTCGGGGAATGGCAACAGATATGTTTTTAAGGTTATGGAGTTTTGCTCCGTTTATGGATATAAATTTTTTAGTGTCCTCGATGGTTTTCGTACTCAATTTCGCTCTGATTTTAATAGGCTTCAAAGATAATTTTAAAGTCTTGAATGAGGAGTTAATATGAGATTAAAAAGAGATTCTTAAAAAAAATATTAACTTTATTTTTGTAGTTGTCATAAATTTGTCCTTATATTTACGCCTTTAATCCTTAAAATGTAATTTGCCTATAGCACATCATTACTCAAATTAATAAACAAGTGAATAATCACAACCAACGGGTTGTTTGTTTAAAAAGTAGTATTGATATGGAGCAAAAAGCAAATACAGATGCGCTTTTGGTAAGTGCGTATATTAAGGGCGATGAATCTGCACTATGTGAATTAATCACACGTCACAAACAACGTATTTACAGTTTTATTTATTCTAAAGTTTACGATCGGGATGTCGCTGAAGATATTTTCCAGGATACTTTTATTAAAGTCATCAAGACGTTAAAAAAAGGCGGTTATAACGAAGAAGGGAAGTTTCTTCCGTGGGTGATGCGAATTACGCATAATCTGATTATCGATCATTTCCGAAGAAATAACCGCATGCCGAAATTCGAAAACAAAGATGATTTTAATATATTTTCTGTGTTAAGCGATCACACTCCCAATATCGAGCGGCAAATCATTAAAGAACAAGTGGCTCAGGATGTGCGTCGATTGATTGAAGAATTGCCGGAAGACCAAAAGGAAGTGCTGATGATGCGGATGTATAAAGAGATGAGCTTTAAAGAAATCAGCGAACGAACAGGCGTCAGTATAAATACTGCTTTAGGTCGGATGCGGTATGCTTTGATAAATCTTCGAAAAATTATCGAAAAACATAATATTATATTGACTAATTAATGCAATAAAGCATTTTTCGTAGCGTTAATTGAAGACAAGAACGTTAAAAATTGATGTCTATGCAAAAAATGTACTCCAAATTCTCACGCCAGAACATCGTGAATAAAAAACTCGTTCCTAAAGAAGAGACCCTCAAATTTCTTCTGGATTATTCGAAGGCTTTAAGTGTTATAAATTGCCAAAATGAGAAGTTTGAAACTATTTTAAACTAAACTTTGATTAAAAATCCCCCAGCAAATTTAAGTCTCGGGGATTTTTTTATGGATACAACTGAAATGTTTACAATGAAATGAGAAATAAAAAAATAAACCGCTAAATTTTGGTTATTTTATGAGAGATTCCTATTTTTGGCATCTTTGAATAGAATTAAAAAGAAATTATTTAGTTAACCACCAAAGCGAGATAAGAGTCTAAAATTTTCCAAAATTATTTATGATAATGGATAATTGTTTTATCTTCGCTTAAAATACACCGAATTATGAGAAAAATTTTACTTCTAACAGCCTTAGCAGCATTTTTTACAGGTCCCTTGACTTTCGGCCAAGAACAAGAAAAGGAATATACTGAAGAGTATAACAAATGGTCTTTGGAAGCTTCCGTAGGGATGCCGATCGTGGGAACAAACTTTGCTCCCGGCTACCATTACAAAAACAACGATTTAGGAGCCTACACCTTTGGGGTGCGAAATATGTTCAATAACAGATTCGGTGCCAGAATGCACTTTGGTTATCACAACATTAATGCCGCCAGCTACAGCCTTCCGTTTAAGAGTACTTTTATTACCGGATCTCTTGAAGGAGTTGCCAATATGGGAGCGCTTTTAAATTTTGATACTTGGACGCGTTCTTTCGGAGTGCTTTTCCACGTGGGAGCCGGATATTCCTTACTTTACGGAAATGAGCCGGTAAAAGCAGACGGATTTAGCGACATGGACCAGATCTGGAACGTAACCGGATCG
>JAJYSI010000575.1 GCA_021793635.1 Bacteroidota bacterium | reverse complement strand
GCAAATACCGACAACCTTCGAGTTGCTTTTACATTAGGTCCGATAACTTCCATTTGGTTGTATTATTTTGTCGAAAAAGTTCGATTGAATAAGCGTTTACAGGAAGAGGAATTACGAGTTTCCAACTTAGAAAAAGAAAATTATCAGGCGCAGTTGCAAACTTTAAAAAGCCAGTTGAGTCCACATTTTTTGTTTAACAACCTCAATGTTCTTGCTTCTATCATCCCAAATGATTCGGAGAAAGCATTGGAGTACACTTTCCGCTTGTCTGATTTATACCGGTATTATTTGCAATCGACCGAAAAGGAATTGGTTGTATTGGAAGAGGAATTAAAGATGCTCGACGCGTACCGATATTTGTTGGAAACGCGTTTTGAAGAACGGGTAGAAATCAATTTCGATATAGCGGATAAATTGGGCTATTTGCCCTTTGGCGCCATTCAGGAGTGTGTTGATAATGCCATTAAACACAATGCCCCAACCAAACAACGAACTTTGAGTATTCATTTAGCCAGAAACCAAAATACGCTATCTATCAGCAATAATAAATTGCCTCGAAAAAATAAAGCTCCATCCACTGGAACGGGATGGCAGAATATAGTGCAGCGTTATCAATTGCTCAGCAAACAGAATCCAAAAATTGAAGAAGACGAACAAAATTATACCGTTGTTCTTCCACTTTTAAAGAAACCAGACGTATGAATATTGTCATTATCGAAGACGAAAGTCCAGCAGCAAAAACCTTGAAAAAAATGGTGAAAAAAATCAATCCTTCTGCTGAAGTGATAGCTATTATAGATAGTGTTGAAGAAGGATTGGCTTATTTTTCAGCACATTCGGAGCCCGATTTGATTTTAAGCGATATTGAATTAACCGATGGAACCTCGTTTGACATTTTTGAGGTATATCCATTGCAATGCCCTGTAATATTTACGACAGCTTACGATCAATATGCCATACGAGCGTTTAAAGTCAATAGCATTGATTATTTGCTCAAGCCCATTCAGCCCAGAGAGCTAAGTAAAACCTTACAGAAATTTGAGCAGTTGTATGCAGCTCCACAAATTGATTACAACCAACTTAAAAAAGCTTTAAATAAAACCGAATACCGACATCGTTTTACCGGGAAAATAGGGCAAACTCTTCAAATTATTTCGGTAGAGGAAACAGCTTATTTTTTAAGCGAAGAAGGGATTACTTTTTTATACAATCAATCCGGGAAACGCTTTATTGTGGATTATAGTCTGGAGCAGCTCACTAACTTAGTCGATCCAAAGCTGTTTTTTCGAGTCAATCGACAATTGCTGGTGCACATTCAATCCATACAACAAATAAAACCTTATTTTAAGGGGCGACTGCTTTTAAAACTAGAACCGAAATTGGAAGACCAACACACCGTCAGTCAATCTAATGCGGGTGATTTTAAGGAATGGTTAAAAGGGTAATGTTGAAATACAGCCAGATTTTGCTTTGTGTTGGTCACCTGAATGAGGATGAATAGAAACTATATCTTTAAATCTTATCTAAAATGGACGATAAATTTGAAACTCATTTGCATCCGGTAGAAAAAGCAGGGGCGTTGGACAGTTGGCTGAGGCGGTTGTTTCAAAACCCGAAAAACATAATAAAAAGATATGTTCAACCAGGGATGACAGTGTTGGATTTGGGTTGTGGCACCGGTTTTTTTACACTTGAAATCGCCAAATTGTTGGATAAAAACGGAAAGGTAGTCGCCACGGATGTGCAAAAAGGAATGCTGGATATTTTACGACAGAAGCTTCAGGATAAACCGATTAAAAAACAAATCAGTCTTTTTCATAATGGGCAAAATCGCCTTCCCGAAACCGATAAATTTGATTTCGTCCTCGCGTTTTATGTGCTGCACGAAGTGAAGTATTTGGAAGAAATCATCAAGGACCTCAAAGCCAAAATAAAACCTGACACGCAGATTTTGATCGCCGAACAAAAGTTTCACGTTCCAAAACTTACTTTCCGTAAGATTGTTCAAACAATGGAACAACACGGGTTTAAAATTCATCACCGCCCAAAAATATTTTTTAGCCGGGCTGTGGTGATGAAATTGGATAATACATTATAACCCTCATCTTTAAGGAATTTTATTAAGAGAAGTTGCGTATATTAAGAGTTATGTGTCATGCTTGAGCGACACAGAAAATTTGAAATTGATGCCAAATACATTTTGACAAACCAAAATAGCAATAAACAATGAGAAGTATCTTTGCAAGACGACCCATAGTTACTTTCTTGGTAATAACATTTGCATTAAGTTCAATATTTTATTTTCTGATTCTTAATACTGGGAAACTTGACAGTGGGTATGGTTTGTATGGAGCTGGGCTGATGTGGTGCCCTGGAATTTCAGCCATACTCACTTCTCTTATCATAGGAAGAAAAATATCTGAACTTGGGTGGCAATGGGGCAAAACAAAATATCAATTGAAAAGTTACCTAATCCCCATATTATATTCTTTCATTGCTTACATTATCATTTGGATTTTTGGTTGGGGAGGATTTTACAACAAGGAGTTCGTTAG
>JAJYSI010000574.1 GCA_021793635.1 Bacteroidota bacterium | reverse complement strand
ATTACAGATTAAATGTAGTTGAAATAAATCTTCCTTCTTTAAAAGAAAGAGAAGAAGATATTCCGCTTCTCGCAGATCATTTTCTAAATAAATACCGGACCGAGATGAATAAGAACATTAAAGGGATTGATCCGGAAGCAATGCGGGCAATGATGGCTTACGAGTGGAAAGGAGAAATTAGAGAGCTTGAAAATACAATAGAACGCGCAGTAATTTTTTGCAAACAGGATTTCATTAACCTAAAGGATCTTCCTCAAATATTTAGTTCTAAAACTGGTGCAATTGATTTCTCAAAAATCGGTTCCTTGGATGATTCAGTAAGAAGATTCGAAAAAGATTATATATATAAAGCACTGGAAAACAATAACTTCGATAAAGAAAAAACAGCAGAGTTGTTGAAAGTCGGACTTTCAACTTTGTACAGAAAGCTCAAAGAATTGGATATAAAAGCCTAAACTGATTTTAGTCATTTTTTTCTCAATTGTTATAACCGTTTTTTTTGCAATTTTCACTTGCGGGAACTGAATTAGCAAAAACTTGCGGAATTATTTGAGCTTTTGTACAAATCCTTCAATTATTTCTAAAATTTCCACTAATCTAAATCACAAAATTTATTAAACACTGGCACGTAAATAGTTTTGTAAAACTTATTGGAGGGTTTATTTAAGATTTATTTCTCCCAAAACTAAATAATAATGAAAAATATAGTAGTATATAGTTCCGATTCAAATATTTGCTTAAGTCTTCTTATGTATTTACAGAATGATTATAATGTAACTACAACTACCAATCTTAATATTTTGAAAGTCATGACTCATAACATCAAATTTGATATGATAATCATGGATTCGGATCCTTCAAAATCAATTGAAGCGGCATGCCAGGAAATAAGAGAAAAAAATCCTTGCGTACCGATTATTTTGACTTACGTATACGGAAACAATTACAAAGCATTCGATACCAATATTAGAAAATACGCAAGCTCAATATTTTATAAACCGTTCGATCTTAATGAGGTAACCAAAGAGTTAGCAGCGTTGTTAGTATAAAAAGATAAAGGGGAGAGAAAGATACGAGGCAAATATGGTAAAGTTTACCAATATTTTAGTGCCAACAGATTTTTCAGATAATTCATTACAAGCTCTCGAATTTGCACATTACTTAGCCGCAGCTTCACAAGCTGTTCTCCACGTTCTGCACATTGTTGAACCGGCAATAACCAATGGAGCAATAAAAAATCATCTTCATAAAGAAAAGTTTGAACGTTCAAAGCTGCTTGAAGCGGAAGAGGAATTAAGAAGATTCATAAATAAAATTTCTCCGCAAGGCATAAAGATAATTGAAGCACTTGAGCACGGCAAACCCAGTGAACAAATTTTAAGCTACTCCGCCCAAAATCATATTGATCTTATCGTAATAGCTTCACATGGATGGACTGGCTTATCCCATCTTATTACCGGTAATGTGGCAAATAAAGTAATGCGTAATTCCGAAATTCCGATTGTCTGTATTAAGACAAGCAGTGCAATTCTGCAAAGAGATAATTCAATAAACAAAATTTCTTTTGCCGAAAACTGGTTTGGTTAATTTTTAATATTCAATCATCAAGGGGTGTATTATGAATATAGTTAAATGCGTTCTATGTTTTTCTGTTTTGTTGTTTTTTGCCGCAGAATTATTTCCCCAGAATAAAACAGACGGCTGGGAAGAAGGCAGCACATACAACAAACATTATAGTACTGCCAAGGTTGACACGGTAATAGGAAAAATCCTTAAGGTAGAAAATAAATCTCCGCTGCCGGGTATGGCTGCGGGTATTGAGCTTACTGTTCTTAGCCGTAAGGATACAGTAGTTGTCCAAATTTGTCCCAAGTGGATGGCACAGAACCTTCAAATCAATTTAAAAGTAAACGATGAAGTTGAGATAGAAGGTTGCAATGCAAAGTGCAACGGAAAAGAAGTTTTTATGGCTTCAAGACTCGCAGCACCGGGAATAATTTTACAGCTTCGCGATGAAAAAGGAAGTCCGATTTGGGATAGATTGAGATAACAAATCTCAATCAGAAAAGTAAGTGCGCAATAACCTGAGTTAATCAAATTCAGTGGGCAGCGCCGAATTCTTATTGTGCTCAAAAAATTTCTTTATCTGGCTCAAAGAAGTTCTTGATGCAGAAAGCTGAGGAATATTATCTCCACTAAAAAATTCTACACCATCAGTTTCAATGCTATTTGATTTTTCACCGCCAATTAATTCACATAAGAAAAAGATTTTATAAACATGATATGGAAAAGGCGGAATATGACCTTGTTTCCTGCGGTCATAAACTGCCAGTACCTTTTTTACTTTTACCTCAAAGCCTGATTCTTCATGCACTTCCCTTTCTACAGATTCACTTGGTGTTTCATTTGGATCAGCCCAGCCTCCGGGAAAAGTCCAACCGCTGTCAGCTTTTTCTTTCACCAGCAAAACTTTATTGTCTTTAAATACTACGCCGCGAACATCAACTTTTGGAGTTGAGTATCCTTCCTCGTTCCCGAACAAATTTTTAATATATTCAAAAGAT
>JAJYSI010000573.1 GCA_021793635.1 Bacteroidota bacterium | reverse complement strand
GCAGAAAGAGAAAGACGCGCAAAAATTATTAATGCCGAAGGCGAATTTCAGGCAAGTCAAAAACTTTCTGAAGCTGCTGAAGTAATCGGCAAATTCCCGGTTGCTATACAATTAAGATTTTTGCAGACATTAACCGAAATATCTTCGGATAAGAATTCAACAATCATTTTCCCTGTCCCGATTGATCTGCTTACTCCTTTTATGAATAATATGAAGAAAGAATAATTTTATTGGGCGATTAATTTCGCCCATTATTTTAATACTGCCTACTTGTTTAATTTACTTCTATGATCTTATCTTTATATTTAACGATTTAATAATTTTTATGCCGTCACCAAAAGAAATATTAAAAGAATATTTTAATTATGATTCATTCCGCGGCTTACAGGAAGAAATCATAATCCGTACAATTGATGAACAGAAGCACAGCCTCGTTTTGATGCCTACAGGCAGCGGGAAATCACTATGCTATCAAATTCCTGCATTATACTTTGAAGGAGGAACGATAGTTATAAGCCCACTTATTGCTCTGATGCAGGATCAAGTTGATGCATTAAGGAAGAAAAATATTGCAGCTACTTTTATTAACTCTACATTGTCTAAAAAAGAAAGAGAAGAACGGCTTGAGAAATTCCTGAATAGAAAGATAAAATTATTATACGTTACACCGGAGCGATTCAGGAAAAGTGATTTTACCGATAAAATAAAAAGTGCGAGAATATCTCTTTTAGCCATTGATGAGGCACATTGCATTTCAGAGTGGGGGCACGATTTCCGTCCGGATTATTCACGAATAAGTGAATTCAGGAAGTTAATCGGCAACCCATTGACAATAGCATTAACTGCTACAGCAACAAAGGAAGTGCAGTTAGATATAATTAAAAAGCTCGGCCTTAGGAAAGATGAGATGAAGATATTTCATCAGGGAATTGAGAGACCGAATTTACGTCTTGAAGCAGTTGACGTTATTGATGAAACAGAAAAGTTTAATGAAATAAAATCTGTACTTGATAATTATTCAGGCTCAGGAATAATTTATTTTGCATTAATCCAGACGCTTGAAAAGTTTTCATTAATGTTAAGGGACAAAGGATACAAGCATAAAATATATCACGGTAAACTACCCGATAAACAGCGTAAGCAAATGCAGCGAGATTTTATCAACGGTAAGGAAGATTTAATACTTGCGACAAACGCTTTCGGAATGGGCATCGATAAACCGGACATACGTTTTGTAATACACGCTGAAGTTCCCTCCTCTATAGAATCGTATTACCAGGAAATTGGGCGTGCCGGTAGAGACGGCAAAGATTCACTATGCAAGCTACTTTACAGTCAGCAAGACCTATACATACAAATGGATTTTATAAAATGGTCTAACCCTGATGCAGATTTTTATTCAGCACTTTACGATCTAATAAAACGAGATATTGAAGTAATTAATTCAGACGGGTTTGAATTTCTCCGCGAGCAGATGAACTTCAAGAATCGAAATGATTTTAGAATAGAAACTGCGTTAGGGATGCTCGATAGATACGGGGTTACTGAAGGTCAGATTGAAAATCATAATCTTGAAATAACAAATGAACTACCGCATGAACTTGAAGATGAATCAAAACTGAAAGAAAAACTTTTAAGCGATAATAAAAAATTGCTGGCGGTAGTTAACTATTTCAGGAGTGAAGACTGTAAAAGAGTATTCGTCTCCGATTATTTCGGGTTCAAGGATGAAAAGCCCTGTCATAACTGCG
Organism: Bacteroidota bacterium; assembly: GCA_021793635.1. The sequence goes on along the minus strand of JAJYSI010000573.1, from coordinate 815 downwards.
ATAACTGTTCACTTAATTTTAAAAATGAACATAATGGATAATTATATGCATAAGGATATTGAATCAGTAGAAGAGCTTGAAAAATTTGTTAAAGATAACCCGGGGGCAGTTGCTTACTTTAGTACTCCGTCATGCAATGTTTGTAAAGTACTTAAGCCGAAGCTTATAGATCTCCTGAAAACAAAATTCCCTTCGATGACCTTTGCATACGTGGATTGCGATAAGTCAAAAGAACTGGCTGCTCAAAATAATATATTTACTGTACCTACGATTTTATTTTTCCTTGACGGGAAAGAAATTATAAGGAAATCGAGAAACATTAGTTTAATAGAACTTGAGGAAGGATTAAGCCGTCCATATTCACTTTTTTTTAGTTGAAATTATTTAAATGATCAATCCATACCTCTTATATCCAATATTACTTTGCACAGGATTCATTGCCGGATTGATCGATTCTATTGCAGGGGGAGGCGGGTTAATAACTATTCCCGCATTGCTTAGCGTAGGCATTCCGCCGCACATGACTCTTGGAACAAACAAATTTCAGTCAAGTTTTGGAAGCTTTACTGCAGCATATTATTACGTTAAAAAAGGCGGAGTAATATTGAAGGAAGCAGCGCTGGGAATTTTTTGCACATTCATAGGAGCTGCTATGGGCGTATGGGTAGTGCAGAAAATTCCTGGTAAAGTCCTAAACAATATAATTCCCTTTTTATTAGTTGCGATTATAATTTACACTTTCACAAGACCTAACCTGGGAGAAATCGATATTCACCCTAGATTATCTAAGAAGGTTTTTTATTCTGTATTCGGGC
>JAJYSI010000572.1 GCA_021793635.1 Bacteroidota bacterium | reverse complement strand
TGAGAAACCTCCGAGGTTTAGGAAAACCTCGGAGGTTTCTCACTTTTTAGAAAAACTTGCTTCAATAGTACCAATTAAATCGTTAACCTTAAATGGTTTGGTCAAATAGTAATCCACACCAAGGTTCATTCCTTTTCTAATCTCATTTTCATCAGTTTTCGCTGTAAGAAAAATAAAAGGGATGTGGTGGTAATCAGAGTAAAGCTCATTAAAACGGCGGAAAAATTCATAACCGTCCATTTCAGGCATCATAATATCAGAGATAACGAGATCAATTAAATTCGTTGATGCTTTTGATAAAGCTTCCACGCCGTTTTCTGCTATGATTGGATCATAACCGAATGCGTACAAAATTTCAATAATATTTTCTCTTATAATATGGTTGTCTTCAACGATTAATATTTTTTTCATAATTATCCTTTATTTGAAAATATAAAATCTTAATTTCAACACATTCTATAATACCATTTGACTTGTAAAGGCATTTTATTTAATGGGAATAGTAAAATAAAATGTTGTTCCTTCACCAATTTTTGAATCAACCCAAGTTCTACCACCATGGTTTTCAATTACACGTTTTACAATCGCAAGTCCAATGCCGGTACCTTCGTATTTAGATTCACTTACTGCTCTTTGGAACGGCATGAATATTCGATTGATAAATTTTTCATCTATGCCAATACCATTATCTTTGATGTGAAATCGATACATAGGCAATTCATCTTTAACTTCTTCATATCCAATTTCGATTGTAGGAGGAACGCTATCATTATATTTAATTGAATTCCGGAAATCAGATATAAAAAATTTATTTTCAAAGCTTTATATAGCCCGGCTTTAGTAATATTTTTTTAATAAAACCTCTCATACATATTCTATATTTTATAAACACCTAATAAAAAAATCACTATAAGGTTAAATGAGTTGGTTTTAAATGACCGGGAGTATCATAAATACCACCGCCGGTTAAAACCGAATAATTGGATGTTAATTGCCGCTGCAAGACTGGAGGCGGTGATTATTCTGCCTCAATGCTAGCTTGGGAAAGGAATAGGTAAGGATTGAGAGAGAAGTCCCCAGTAAGACTGAAAGGCCGACAAACATATTTTTAGTGCCCGGAACAGGACTCGAACCTGCATGCCGTTGCCAGCATTAGACCCTGAACCTAACGTGTCTACCAATTCCACCATCCGGGCAAAAATTTTTTATTTATAATATACAATTTACGATTAAATAACTTTTTATTCTACTATTTAGAATCTACAATAGTGAACTTTAAACCTTGGAATAAGACCCTACCAACCTGAATCTCCTTTCTTTTCTTCTTTCTTAATAACGCCGTTGCCACCGTGGATATTGCATTTTTGGGGCAGGTTATTTGCGTTAATAATATCAGTAACGGTAACCGGGCAATATTTTGTAGCGAGCCTTGTATCCCCGTCATCCATAGTAGTTTTGCAGAATGCTACAGTATCGATTCCGGAAGCCATTTGGAAATATTGAACAGGAAGATTTAATGTTTTGTATGCATTTTCCATAAACATTGCCCAAATAGGGAGCGCTGCTGAAGCTCCTTGACCATAAGAGCTTGTAAATTTGATTCTATGGTCATCAAAACCTACCCACACTCCTGCAACTAAATTTGGAGTATAACCAACAAACCAAGCATCGGAATAATTTTGAGTCGTGCCTGTTTTACCGGCACAAGGATATTGGAAATATCTTCTAACTCCCGCACCGGTCCCATAGTTAATAACATCTTCCATCATGCTAACCATAATAGAGGCGGTTTGCGGTGAAATTGCCTCTTGATAATCCGGAACAAATTTATCAATCAGAATACCATTTCGGTCTTCAATCTTTAGAATAGAAATAGGATCTACATGAACTCCTTTATCCGGGAAAGTTCCATAGGCAGAAGTCATTTCTAAAGGAGAAACTTCGGAAGTTCCCAAAGCTATCGAAGGAACAGCGTCTAACGGCGATTCTATTCCCATTTTATGGGCATACTTAACAACTTGTGAGGGAGGAGCCATATTACTTATAGTCAATCTTCCTGCAATAACATTTATTGAATGTGCAAGCGCTTGGCGAAGCGTAATATAGCCGCCATACTCATTTGTTTCAAAATTATCCGGCGACCAGCCGTTATAATTAAACTTTTGATTGAGTAAAGTATAAGCCGGGAAATATCCGTTATCGATAGCAACAGTATAAGCAAAAGGCTTAAACGACGAACCAGCCTGGCGACGAATACCCGAAACATGATTTAACCCGCGTCCAAAATCTTGGTTTGCTCCTCCAACCATCGCTCTAATTTGTCCGTTTGTGGGATCGATTACTACAAACCCAACCTGGATTGTGGTTGCAGCTTTCTTAACCGAATCGACAAAAGCCGGGTCAAACTTTAGTTGATTATAAACTTGTGCCTTAGCGCCTGGGCTAGTGGCAGCATGATATAAGGAGTTATCTCTAATAGCTCTATCTAAAATATTATCCAGCAAAGCTTGATGCTTTTTCCAGTTCCAGTCCTTATTGAATAAGGCTTGATATTTTTTCAGATGATCTGCAGCAGC
>JAJYSI010000571.1 GCA_021793635.1 Bacteroidota bacterium | reverse complement strand
GATGAAAAGAAAACAGCAAACGCTGTCCGTCTGTTTGTCCTAAAGGGATGGCACGCACTGCGTTTTGAACAAAATTAACGATTGTGTTGTATAAAAAGAACAGAATAGTTGTTTTTTTAGAAACATTTAAAAATGCTCCTAATATGGCATATACCACAGCGGGATGCCCATGCGATTTTTTATTTTTAATTCTTTCTTGATAAGTTTTTATAATTGGAGCTTTATAAATTTCCAATGCAATTTTCACCAAAGAAGAACCCATTTGTTGATTGCCTTCGCGTGTTTCTTTTGCAAGGTTTTGAATGGTTAATAAATTATCTACATGCCACAATTTTTCTAAGTTATTTTCTTCAACAGCTTCATAAGCCATGCGCAGTCCAAGTCCATCTGAGGAAACCAATTGGTCTGTCAGGAAAATATTCATCCATTGTCCAAAGGTTTCCGCATTATGGATTTTTTCTTCATCGATATAGGTTTCAAAACCAAAGGATTGGGTAAATCCTCCGTTTGGAAAATTAGAATCTGTCAGCTGAAAAAGTGGTAATAAATCTTCAGTCATGACGATGTCCTATATGTCTAAAAGCATTTTTTACTTGTCGTTTTTCTCGGGTGAAATTTAAATTCATTTCTTTTAATAATCTTTCGATTAAATAATCATATTGAATCAACATTTCACTACCTTCAAATTGTGCCGGTAAATGGCGGTTGCCCAACTCGTGCGCAACACGTCCCATTTCTTCAATATCTTTGGCGTGAATTATTAATAAATCATCACTTATCACATTGACCATAATGATGTTTTGATCATCCATATAAAGGATATCGCCATTTGCCAAATCTCGCTTGTCTTTTAATCGAAGTCCGATTTCACGATCGTGATCTGTGCTTAAACGTTGAATGCGTTTCACCAATTGATCGCTTTCCAAGTTTATTCTTTCAATGTGGCGTTTGTCGATTTCTGCTTTATCGAAATCTTCAATATTGCCAATAATTTCGGTTATAATCATATATTTTTTAGGTTGTATATTTTAGAATAAGAAATAACGTTGTCCTAAAGGAACTTCTTTTACCGGATCACAATACAATTTTTTGCCATCAGCATAAACTGCATAGGTTTGTGGATCAACTTCCAGCTTGGGAAGTGCGTCATTTAGTTTCATGTCTTTTTTGGTTAGATTTCTGGTATTTCTACAAGGCAGAACTTTAGATTTTAAATCGAGTTCATCCTTAATGCCGTTGTTGTAAGCTATTTGCGAAACAAAAGTTATTTTGTTGTATTGCATAGCAGAACCGAATTGCCCAAACATATCGCGGTGAATTCTTGGTTCAGGAGTTGGGATAGAAGCATTTGCATCGCCCATAAAGTGGGTTACAACCGAACCGTTTTTTAAAACTGTTTCCGGTTTTGCCCCAAAAAACTGTGGATCCCAAATCACTAAATCTGCAAATTTTCCTTCTTCTACAGATCCTATATAATCCGAAACACCATGCGCAATTGCAGGGTTGATGGTGTATTTTGCAATATAACGTTTGATTCGGTTGTTGTCATCGTGATTAGAATCTCCTTCCAGGCTCCCCAATTGGTGTTTCATTTTATGTGCCAATTGCCAAGAACGGGTTACCATTTCACCAATTCGTCCCATTGCTTGAGAGTCTGAACTTACCACACTAAAAACTCCCATATCTAATAAAATATCTTCCGCTCCGATAGATTCTTTTCTAATTCTTGATTCTGCGAAAGCCAAATCTTCGGGGATAGAAGGATTTAAGTTGTGTGCCACCATAACCATATCTAAATGCTCGTCAATAGTATTAACGGTATAAGGCATAGTTGGATTGGTAGAAGCGGGGAGTACGTTTAATTCTCCGGCAGCTTTAATAATATCCGGGGCGTGTCCTCCTCCTGCACCTTCCGTATGGAAAGTATGAATTGTTCTTCCGTCAAAAGCTTTGATGGTATCTTCATAGAACCCTGCTTCATTTAAGGTGTCGGTGTGAATAGCAATTTGAATATCAAATTCATCTCCACATTTTAAAGCTTTATCTATAGTAGAAGGTGTTGCAGCCCAGTCTTCATGAATTTTTAATCCAAAAGCACCAGCTCTGATTTGTTCCGTTAAAGGTCCTTGCGCTCCGGCGTGTCCTTTTCCGAATAAGCCAACGTTTACAGGAATTCCTTCTACAGCGCGCAACATATGTTTGATGTGCCAAGGTCCGGGCGTACAAGTTGTTGCACTTGATCCTGACCCAGTGGAAGCTCCTCCGCCAATTAAAGTGGTGACTCCCCCTGAAAGTGCTGTCCAAGCTTGGTGTGGATTGATAAAGTGAATATGGGTGTCAATTCCTCCGGCAGTAATTATTTTTCCTTCTCCGGAAATAACTTCTGTAGCTGCTCCCACAATAATGTCAACATTATCTTGTGTTTTTGGGTTTCCGGCTTTCCCTATTTTAGAGATTTTACCATCTCGAATAGCAATATCAGCTTTATAAATTCCGGTGTAATCAATAATTAATGCATTGGTAATTAAAGTATCCGGAACTCTTTCATCGGTAGAGTGTGTGGCTAGACCAGATCGGA
>JAJYSI010000570.1 GCA_021793635.1 Bacteroidota bacterium | reverse complement strand
TCTAAAAATATGAAGTGATTGATGGCGGGGTTAATTGTAAAGGTTTTTGGAGTCTGCCGGTTGATAATAACCATCCTGAATATGTAATGGTTTTTATGGGCGATCTTAGTAAACTTAGTAATAATGAACAGCTTCACTGGAAACATCATAACATATTTGCAAAAAGCATAAGTAGAACTGCCTACGAAAGAAGTATTGAGGGCAAGTTTTCAGATCCTGAAGCACCAGATTTGTACTTTAAATACCGTTTTGAGGAATTCCATCATCAATGGTTTTCTAAATTTAAATGGTATTTGTTTAAACCTTTAACTGAGAAAGATCAACATCATTATAATTCTTTGCATATCCCGGCTACAAACGAACAAAAAGAATTCGATGAGCAAGTCTTATCAATCGTAAAAATCTTTATTGATTCCTTAAATGAAGAAGAATTAGAAAAAGGCCCGACAACTGAAAAGAATGACCCTAAGGGAATTGATAAGCTGGAAGCATTTTTATTTTCGAAGGGTTGTCTAGAACCAAAAATGATTGAGTTTCTCCGAAACTTACAAAAACTAAGATCAACTTCAGTCGCTCATAGAAAAAGCAGCAGCAAAAAAAGTGATTATCAAAAGGTTAAAGCTTATTTTAAAATAGATGAAAAAGAACTTAAAGATGTATTTACAGATATTCTCGTAAAGTGTATCTGGTCTATAAATCATTTAGCTAAATATATACTTGATCAAAAGAATTAACTTATAAATATGAACCACAAACCCAAACTCGAACTTACCTGGATAGGCAAAGACCAGCAGCCAAAACTTGAACCGAGAATTCTTATCGAAGACCCGGGAAAATCCTACCGCGCAAGCGGCAGTCCCGAACGTCATGCTGAACTTGTTTCAGCATCTGTAACCGTTTCGGGACCTCATCAGCGCACAGATAACATGCTAATTTACGGCGATAACCTTCTCGCACTTAAAGCCCTTGAACAAGACTTTGCCGGAATCTTGCATAACACAGTAACCATGCCAAACCACTGGTTATTTCAGCATAAGAATTGCAGTGCATTTTTTAATTGATCTAAATTTTGACTAAAATTATTAATGAAAAACACAAAACATAGCATTCCTTGGTTTTATGAGCTGCTCGAAAAAGGTGAGTGTGAGTTGATCGACTTCAAAGAGCAACTTACCGATAAACTTATTTTTGGGAAGTCTCAAAAATCTTTTAGCAGTAATTATGAAGAAATGTCAAAAGATGTAGTAGCCTTTGCTAACTATAAGGGCGGTTTTATTATTGTTGGTATTTCAGATAAAGAAAAGGAAATCAACCGCGATTTTCTTATGAACGACCAACAAATTTTTTCTCTTGTTCAGAATATTCAGTCAAGAACAAACCCTTCAATCACTGTCATTCCTGTGCGCCTTAAGGTTGATGAAATAGACTTACTGGTTCTTGAAATTCCATTCTCAACTCAATTACATTGCACTACAAAGGGTGAATACTTAATTAGGGATACTGACGGTAACCGTATTATTCATCCTTATGAAATTGCCACCATTCAATCTGAAAAGAATCTTCTTATTTACGATCAAAAAGCCTGGCGCTTAAGCTTTAATTGGGAGGATATAGAAAAGGCTCGTTCCTTATGGAGAAAAATAAGTAATAATAATCCTAAAAGTGGTTTCTTGAAAAATGATAAAGAAGAATTCAAAGAAATACTTGGTATAACTAAGGAAATTAATAACATTAAACATCCAACTACTGCTGGAATATTATTCATCGGTAATGATAGTGCCTTAAGGGAAATCCCTTATAACTATATTAAATATGTCCGATATTTCAGTGATGGTACTTATACTCCTTATGAATTCAAAGGTGATCTAATTAAGATTGCTGACGATGCTTTCCAACAACTAAAATCTGAAATAAAAGTTCAAGAGTTTCAATTTGGTCTTTTTCGCGATTTTGTTGAAGACTATCCTGAAACTGCTATTCGCGAATTATTGATTAATGCTATTGCCCACAGAGATTACTCACGCCAACAGATTATTGAAATTCGCAAATATGATGATTACCTTGAAATAGAAAGCCCCGGCTCTTTCCCGGAAGGTGTAACGCCCAAAAATTGTCTTTGGAAATCTAATCCGCGTAACCCTACTATTATGGATATTTTTAGAGAAATAAATTATGCCGAAAAATCCGGCAGCGGTTTTGATAAAATCTTCCGTGCCCTTTTAACTAAAGGAAAACAGCTTCCGGTTTTTGAAATCACCGGGCATTCTGTAAAGGTAAAGATATTCTCCGCTGTTTTTGGAAAAGGCTTAATTGAACTCGCTCATCACTATCGCCAGCTAAAGGGCGAAGATATTGATCTCGAAAAAGTTTTAGTACTGAATTCTATTATTCAAAAAAGGAAACTAAAGTTCAATGAGCTTGCAAAACTGCCTTACATTAATGAAAATCTTCTGAAAAAAATTCTTGATGAACTATTAAACCGTAAAAAGCAGCTGGCCTCAAGTACCTTGTTTCCAACTGAACAAAGCGAGGTGAAACCTGACTAAATTTTTGGTACGGTATTTAGTACAAAAGGTCCTAAAC
>JAJYSI010000569.1 GCA_021793635.1 Bacteroidota bacterium | reverse complement strand
TATTCCAGAATAATGCCGCACTTTATCAATTCTTTCGTTCGTTCGTTTAAAGGCGAAATTTTATTAGCATGATTTTCAATAAAATTTTTAATTGATCTTTTAATTGATGCGTAACCGGTACATCGGCAAATATTCCCGTCAACAGCGGAGAGCAAAACTTGATAATCTATTTCTGAATGATAAAGCAAAGAACCGGTAAGCGAGACAATAAATCCCGGTGTACAAAATCCGCATTGGATTCCGGACTCATTTACAAATGACTGCTGAATCGGATTTAATTCTGTTTGGTTTAATCCTTCAATTGTAACGATATGTTTACCTGCCAATGCGCCAAGTGGTAAGATGCATGAGTTGACGGTTTTGTAGCTTACTTCATCGTTATTTAATTCTCCAACTAAAATTGAACATGCACCGCAATCGCCTTCACGGCAGCCCGCTTTTGTTCCGGTTAAATGAAGTTGATTTCGCAAAAAATCTAAAACGCTTGCGGCAGAATTAGAGTCTGTTGAGATGATTTCATTGTTACAAATAAATCGGATCGTTCTTTTCAAGTTGATCCCCGCATTTTTTTTGCTTGAAAAATAATTCTAAGTTTTTGAACTTGCAAGAAAAAATTTCTAAAATATTTTTTATTGTAATAACTCCATTGAAATGTCATAGATTGGACTCAATAGAAATGTCAGTAAAATATCATGTGTGCTTTACTGCCCATCTATCAATATTTTTTTCTGTAAAGTATTGCCTAATTAGAATCTTATTCTTAGTTTAAAAATGACATTATTGTTATGCTTAGAATTTCATGTATTAAAATAGGTTAGGGTGAGAATACTCTGCTCCTTTGTGCATTCCTTTTGTCGAAATATTACGCCTTTAGTCGTTTTTATTTGCTAAGGGTAGAATTTTGATAAAGCCAAAAGTTAATTTTTAGCAAATTTAAACGTTCAATTTAGGACAAAACTTTTAGTTTCTATTTTCACTTCCATCGAGAGTGCGGATCGTATTTTTAACATTTCTAGATTAGGTTCTAAAAAGTTTATAAATGTTAAAAAAGCTCGCTGGAAAACTTTTCTAAATTTTTGATTGCGGATCAGAAATTAATTCAGTTAAACATAATTCCTGTCGGTATCGGGAATTAGTAATTTATTCATTTATTAGTGAGGGCAATTTATGAAAGCTAAGTTATACCTTTCTACTCTGTTGCTTACAGCTTTTTTGGGATTAGCTTTATCTACTCCTGCAAAGGCGCAAAATCTTCAAGCACCATGGTTGTTAGCTCCGAATTTTAATCCACTAGTCAATACAAGTCCCCTTGAATTAACTTGGGAATATGCTCTTGGGGATACGTCATTACCACCTTCCGGCGAGACATATCATGTGCAAGTTTCAACTAGTTCTACTTTTGCTAATACGCTTCTTGATGCGTCGGGATTGACTACGGAGAATTATAATGGGTTTCCCGTTTCAGCATCAACTACTTATTATTGGAGAGTGAGACTGGAATCTGCAACAGATTCATCTTCTTGGTCTTCCGGTTGGTTTGGAACTACTTCTTCGATTACAACAACAATTACAAATGATACTATTTCAGCATCATCTGATTCTTACGGTACAATTACTCCTTCCGGAAATGTTGTAGTTTCAAGCGGGAATAGTCAGACATTTACTTTTACTCCGAATACCGGTTATAAATTTGCAAGTCTACTTATAGATGGAGTATCGGTTGATTCAACTTCAAGCTATACATTTAATAATGTAACAAGTAATCATACAATTGCAGTTAGCTTTTCTGTAATTCAAGATACTATTTTTACTGTCGCAGGTTCTAACGGAAGTATATCACCTTCTGATACAGTTGCGGTCAACTACGGCAGTTCACAGCAATTTACTATTACTCCAAATACTGGATATCATACAGACAGCGTGCTGGTTGATGGAGTTATAGTAGATTCTACAACCACTTATACTTTTACAAATGTCTCTGCAAATCATACAATTGCTGCTTACTTTGGTATTAACACATATACAATAACAGTAACTCCTTCAGTTACGAATGGTACTGTTACCTCGACGGGAATTGTAGACAGCATTTTAACTGTAAATTATGGAGCTACACCAACATTTACAATTACTCCAAATGCTGGTTATGAAGTTTCCTCTATTACTATCAATGGAACTACAAATGTTCCTGTTACTGATTCAAGCGGACAAAGTTATCAATTTTCAGGCGTAGCTTCGAACCAAACTATAACTGCTTCATTTATTGTAAGCGACAATTATTATGTAGATGCTTCGTTAGGAACTGATGATTCAACTCATGGAAGTACTAAAGGTACAGGTGCTTGGAAAACAATTCAATATGCAATTGATCATGTTAGTGCCGGGAAAATAATTAATGTTGAAACCGGTACTTACAACAGCTTTTCGATATATAAAAGAGATGGAATTACGATTAAAGGAAGCAGTGCCGACAGCGTAATCGTAAATCCGACCTCTTTAATAACAACAGGAGTAGCACATAAATATACTCCAAACATGAGCACTGTTGTATTTGTTGATAGCTCTACAAATATTTCTATTAGCGGATTGACAAT
>JAJYSI010000568.1 GCA_021793635.1 Bacteroidota bacterium | reverse complement strand
ATAAAAATAAAATTATAAAATTTAGGAGTGAATTTGCTTAAAGGAGAATTTGAAGTTATTAAATTGAATGGACTGTGCCGTTGTTTGCAGCAAGAGATGTATTTCCGAAAATCAATTGAAAATTTTGCTGGCTTGACATGCCGAGCTTCTTCTGGCACTCGCTGCAGAAATAAATAAATCTTGTCCCGATAATTGACTCAACTTTGCAGACCCATACCATGTTCAATTCTTTTGAACAGAACGGACAAGTTGTATGCACGTTCTCTTTGTAAATTTCTTTGCACATTGGAAATCTCTCGGTTAACAGTTATTTAGACTTTCAATAAAAAGAAAAGTTACTAATACAAATAAAGTAATTTTTAATTATTGTATTAAAATCCCAATTCATAAATAAGCAAACTTCGATTGGTAATCAAATTAATTTTATATGACCTTTAAAAACTGTCGGGTGGTTATTTATCATAAAGCTCAAATTTAATGTCGCTTCTTTGATAGCCCATTCTAAGAAGATTGTCACGCGCTTCAAGAATCATATTCTTCCAGCCGCAAATATAAAAATACGCAGGTCGAAGATCTGAGTATAGTTCTTTATAAACTTGATGGACATAACCATTTCTTCCATTCCATCCCGGAGATTTTTCTCTTGAAAGAACAGGATGAAAATGAAATGAAAAAAATTCTTTTTCCAATTGTTCAAGTTCGCCGGCATAGCACATATCAACAATTTTTCTTGTACCGAAAATTAGATTTATTTTTTTATGCGTGATATTGTTTTTCAAAATATAAAGATACATCGACCTGAGCGGCGCAATACCGACTCCGGTACAAATAAAGCATAAATCCCTTTCGATTTTTTCAGGCAGAAGAAATTTTCCCAGCGCACTTGAGACTTGAATATTCGAACCAATCCTAATTTCATTAAATAAGAATGGAGTCAGCTTTCCACTTTCATTTAAGACTATAATAAGTTCAATTACATTTCCGGCTTCAGGCGAAGATGCAATAGAATATTCCCGCGAAGGCAGATTATATTTCTTCTCCGGATCAAGAATTACAAACTGACCGGGCTCGAAGTCGAATTTCTTTAGTTCCGAAATTTCGATAAAGAATCTTTTTACAGCCGGAGTTTCATCAATAATATTTATAATCTTTCCGGTGTACCAATTATATTTTGTCATAAATTTATCCGCAAGTTGAAGGCGGATAAATATACGACAAATCTCCAAGGAATTGTGTTGTGCCGTCGATTCCTTATTTATTTTAATCTTTTTGAGACTTTTTCTAATTTAATTTGAATCAATAACTACAACCTTAATAAAAAAAAAATTTTAACGCTGTCTTCCTAATCTAATTTTATTGATACAAAAATCCTCTTTCGAAGTAGAAAGTAAAGCCTATGTTAACATAATTTATAATACCGGCGTCATCCATACCGGCATAACCTGTCCCTCTTGAATAACTCCAACGGTATAAAGCATTAAGTGAAAGGTTATCTTCTACAAAATAATTTGTACTGAAACTAATATCGTCTGCCAAACTTCTATAGCCGAACTTTCCGTTTAATAAAAGTAAGTTGAATGAATTGTTTATACTGGTTACTAGTCTATCAGTAATTTCATAGTTGTATCCCGCAGCGGCATTAAGAGAATATTCCTGACTTGTAAAACCATCTTTTAAAATATTAGGACCGCCGCTCGCAGAAATATTGAAGTTTATCTGGGAATCCAAATTTAACTGATGACTGTAGTTTAAGTACACATTACCCAAGGTATAAAATTCTTCTTGTATTTTTGGTAATACGTCTGTTCCATAAGAATTCTGATAATTAAACTGAATGTCCGCACCTAAAATAATTCCCTCGTGCCTGATAAATCTTACTTCATTAACTGTTTCGCGAAGATAATTATCGGCATACATATTTAGTCCGTTAAGCGAAACCCCATCGGCGGATAGTGTTTTTTCAATTCCCTGCCAAAAATACTTGTCTGGTCTAACATACACATTTCCATAGTAAGTTTGCTTGTAAAATTGTTGTGCAAGATCCTCAATTGTATTCTCACTCAAATCACCGTTTAGCATGTTGAGCTGTTTAAGTCTTTCTTGAAATCTAATAGCAGATACAACCGGAGTTACGTTTCTCAATTTACCAATACCCGCGCCAAATGAAAATATGTAGCTCTGTGCTTTACTACCGGAATAGGAAGAGATGCCGGACAACGAAGTCCCTTCCTGCATCATATCCGTCATATTAACTTTAACAGAAGAACCTACCGAATAAAAAACATTGTCCGGGTTAATATAATTATTCAAAGTGAAGGAAACATTTAGGTTCCCGGAATACGTGCGTCGACCGCTGTTGCCTGAATTGTTAAAGCTTGACTGAGTTTCAGAATACATCCTATCGAACGATGCATAGAGACCTGCCGTTAAGTTTAAATACCTATTATCGGTTTCATTCAACAAGTAGTATTGAGGAGTCAAATTATAATTAAAATCAGAATAGTAATTACTTTGACTGTAAAAACTATTTTGAGTGCTTTTTTCGGAATAAAAGTTCAAATTAGTATTAAGCCATAGTGATCTGGCATCCGTGGCT
>JAJYSI010000567.1 GCA_021793635.1 Bacteroidota bacterium | reverse complement strand
ACAAGATCAAACCTATTGGTGTTTCTTCTCCTTTTTGTTGCTCGTGTTTTTGAAGCCATTTTAAGTAAAGTTCCATTTGTCCTTTATATGCAGCTTTAAACCTCCCTAATTTCAATTCTATGGCTACTAAACGTTTCAGTTTTCGGTGATAAAACAGTAAATCCAAATAAAAATCCTCTCCGTCTATAATCATTCTTTTTTGACGCTCAACAAAGGCAAAACCTACTCCCAATTCCAGAATGAATAATTCGATTTCTTTTAGAATAGCTGCTTCGAGATCATTCTCCAAATAACCTTCTTTCAATCCTAAAAAATCCAGAAAATAAGGATCCTTAAAGGTGCTATCGGCTACTGCAAGACTATCTTTTATTTGAATTTGAGCAATTTCCTTTCGCTCGTATGCCTTGCGCTCTATCTGTTTCCGTAAAGTTCTCACACCCCATCCCTCTTGCATCGCTTTTTGGAGGTAAAACAGACGCTTAGCTTCCTTCTCTATGGGAATAACTTCTATAAAATGACTCCAACTCAATTTTGCCGACAGTGTCGCGACAATTTCAAAATCCTTAAAAACCTTTGAAAATTGAATCATTCGGCGAACGTTTTTCTCCGTAAATCCGCGTCCATACTGACTTTCCAAATCTCGTGACACCGTCACGACAATGTTTTTGGCATATTCTGCTCGCTCCCCTTCCAACAAATATTCATTAATTTTATATCCCACCTGCCAATAAATAAGAGTCAAAGTTCTGTTGACGTGAGCAACTACGCTTTTCTTCCCCTCCTCAATGATAGAAGTTAGCTCATTAAATAGCTTACTATCTTTAATTCCTTTAGCCATATTATCGTTTTAATCTTATATTATTTTCTATTTCACCAACTCAACGGTAGAATTTGAAGTTTGTATTTCAGAGAATCAGTTGTAAACTCTAATTTTTCAGTTTCCACTTCTCCACACGGACAACCATTTTCATTAGATATCCTTTTTAGTCGAATTAATCAAATCTTTTATATCCACATCCAAAACCTTAGCTATGCGAGTTAAGGTTTCTAAATTTGGCTGAAAGGCGTTGGTACACCATCTGGAAACCGTAACGTAGTTCACATTCAATTCTTCAGCCAACCAGTTATTGGTTTTATGCTTTTCTTGAAGTACTTCTTTTATGCGGTTAATTTTCACTTCTATTTAAATTAACATTAAGTGCTAAAAATAATCTTATTTTCTTTGATAGCCAAAAGCAAAAGAATTCTTTCTGCTACAGAAAGAAAAATATTAATTAATGCGAAAGTGTAAGCTATCGTTTGGTCTTCGAAAACCGCTAATTTTCAATGACAACCAAATCGATGATCTTACGCCCGTTCCGCTTCGGTGTGGGCTGTAAGTTTTTTCTGGTTGTCGGGCTCTTAGCGGTGCCTCGGAGACGGATTTTACGAGCAGTTCCACGCTTTTCTAATTCTGTAATATGGTACGGTAAGACAAGTATTATTTCAAGAAGGAAAACTCTGCTTTCAAAGATTATGCAGAAGAAGTTATCAACAAGCTGATTCAGGCTTATCAATCTAAGAGACCATTAAGAAAGCTCATTCAGGAAATGGACTTACAAGGGGTTACGCCATAGTGTTTCTATTTAAATCTCCTCTATACCCTTACTGATGAGGAGTGTGAAAAATGCAACCACAAGGTTTATCTAAAAGAAGTGCCAAAAGACCAATATAATAATGAAGATAGGCGCTTTTGTACAAATTGCCACCATAACTTCACCAAAGATTGTGATTGAATATACTGTGTAATCGAACGTGATGAAAAATTCAAAAGGGATAAAGCTGACTATGAAAAACAAGCTGTCGATTGGCTTAAAAGACAGAATTCCGTACTATATCATCCTTCGGAAGTGAGCCTAATAGAGGAAATTCAACTATTGCTTATTTATCGTAATTTCTGCAATAATAAAGGGCAAATAGACTTTACTCAACCACAATTTTATAACCATCAGCGGTTAATAAAAATACCAAACGAATACAAAAATGCTGCCTTTCAATACCTATGAGAATAATCAAAAATACATCTTGGCAGAGATGAAATTGGAAGAAGAGTTTCAAGCTCTTTTTGAAGAGAAGAAATCCTATTTCTTCATGAGGAATCTTTAAATCGAATTGAAGAGGCAAGTTTCAGTTTGAGGTATGATCTTACAGATATTTTTACCTTTTCTTTCGAGTCGGAAGATCAGACTGGAATTGAAGAGCAGTTTAATTGAGAATTGTCCATTATTGGTTCTTACGTTGATTACGCATTAGCAGTATAAAAATGGAAAAACAAGCAAGTATACAATTTCTTGGATATAAAGTTAAAAAATCCCATATTGAGTTCGTGGATGAAGCTGCTAAGGAGTTACAAATTGGTTTTGAGCCGAGCGGTATAATTAATAACAGTACTAATATCTTTCTTCTTACATTGGGTGTTTCTGTTGGCGATCAGACTTAGATAAATATATAATAATCTTGAATGCTTTTGGTAGAAACACTGCGATTAAAATTTTAGATAGAGTTTTAGTTATCGCCTTTCCTACTCCCATCATTACTATATTTGCCCTTCAGATCG
>JAJYSI010000566.1 GCA_021793635.1 Bacteroidota bacterium | reverse complement strand
CCTTTTCATCTTTGAGTTGTTTTTTTTCTTTTTGTAATGTATAGATCCTTACCATACCGACAGAACCAATGATCATTCCCCCCATAAAAACAGACCCTAAAATGACGAGAACGAGAGGCCATTCAGCGGTTCCAAAGAGATAATGAACTGTTACAGTATCTACGTTGATGACTGCAAAGATTGATACTATTAACGCAAACATAATCCCTAGTAAAAAACTCCATTGATTTTTCATTTCTATCTCCTCCACCATTTTTCAAAAATGATGACACGCTAGCATAGAAAGGGAATCATTTTATGAAAAAAGTTTATTTTTTACTCAATGATAGCATAATCTATTTGCTTATACTTGTTATTTGCACTTTCATTTCTTTAGCGAAAATGAAATTAGCCGCGAAAATGCCGCGGCTAATTTCATAAAAAATTGTTAAACTTGAGGTTCTCCACTATACTTTTTTCGCTTTTTTTCCATTTTAATTGGACCTTTCTTTTTCAGCTGACGTTTTTTAAACACTAACCATAGCTGAGAAGCAATAAATATAGAAGAATAAGCTCCTGCCACTAATCCTACTAGTAAAGCTACTGAGAAATTCCTAATCGATTCACTTCCGAAAATCAAGAGAGCAACAACTGCAAAGATGACAGTTAAAACCGTGTTAATCGATCTTGTTAATGTTTGACGAAGACCTTGGTTGACAACATTCGCAATATCTTCAAAGCTCTTTAAATGACGTTTTTTCCGTAAGTTTTCACGAATTCGGTCAAATGTAACGATCGTGTCATTGATCGAATAACCAATGATTGTTAACACAGCAGCAATGATCGTTAAATCTACTTCAAGTCTCGTCAAGCTGAAAAAAGCGATAATAAAGAACGCATCATGAAGAAGTGCTAAGACTGCTGATAATCCCATATAAAATTCAAACCTAAACGACACATATATAATAATCCCAATCGAAGCAATAGCAGTTGCAATTAATGCATTTTTAGCCAATTCTTTTCCTACAGTAGGCGATACTGTACTTACATTTGGTTCGGAACCATATTTATCGTGAAAATGATCTTTCAATTTTGCGATTTCATTTTTGGACAGTACCCCTTTATATCTGACAACACCAATATCTTTCTGATTACCGGATAAGACAATTTCGTCGGAAGGAAGGTTGATTGATTGCAATTCGTTTTTTATTTCGTCACTAGTAATCGGTTGATTTGCCATAATTTCTACACGTGTTCCACTCGTAAAGTCGATCCCTAAGTTTAAACGGAACACTGCTAAAATAATCATACCAAACGTTATTAAAATAGCTGAGAGAATAAAAAACTTGTTTCTATGTTTGACAAAATCAAAACGATCAAAGCGAGTAGGTAAATCTTGTGTATCATAGTTTTCAGCTAAATCTTTTATATCAGCACGTTTGACACCAAACCACTCTGGTTTATTTTTGAAAATTTTACTGTTTACCCATAAACCTAACAGTATTCTAGAGCCATATACAGCTGTGATAAAGCTCGCTAAAATACTGATAATTAACATTGTTGCAAACCCTTTAATTGAACTTGTCCCATAAATAAATAATACTGCTCCAGCCAATAAGGTTGTTATATTGGCATCTAGTATTGTCATAAAGGATGATTTGTTTCCTGCTTTAAAGGCGGTACGGAGAGACTTACCAACTTTCATTTCCTCTTTCATTCTCTCGTATGTAATAATATTCGCATCAACCGCCATACCAACACCGAGAATCAACGCCGCTATTCCCGGTAGTGTTAAAACCCCATTCATCAAATTAAAAATGAGCAAGATCAAATAAATATAAATCGATAAAGTAACTGTCGCAATAACTCCAGGCAAACGATAATATAAAATCATAAATAAGAAGATAAGAAGTATCCCAATGATTCCAGCTTTAACTGTTAGATCAAGTGCTTGTTCACCAAATGTAGCCCCAACTGATGTTGAATACACCTCATCTAGCTTTACTGGAAGTGCTCCAGCATTCAATAAATTAGCTAGCTCTTTCGCTTCCTCGGTAGTGAAGTTACCTTGGATAGATATAGTCGTTTGGTTGAATACTTGATCTACATTCGGGTTTGATAAAAACTTAGGATTTGGCTTTTGCAATTCTTTTTCATAGGAATCTTTTCCTTCTTCAAAATCAAGCCAAATGATGAGCTGGTTTTTTCCTTGAGATTTATAACTAACAATTTTTTCTGTTACCTCTCGAAATTTTTCCCGATCCTTTAGTTCCAACTCAATACTTGGACGATTTTGCTCATCAAATGATTGCTTTGCTCCGCCTTCGACTAGGTCAGATCCATCTAGCATCACATTATCATTGTAGTCTCGAAAGGTCAGTTCCGCTTGTGTCGATAAAATTTCCCTCGCCTGATTTTGATCTTTGACACCAGCGAGTTGAACGCGGATCCGATCATCCCCTTCTATTTGGATATTCGGTTCACTCACTCCAAGGACGTTCACCCGTCGATCAAGTGCTTCGACTGTATGAGTCAAAGTGTTTTTATCTATTTTTTGCCCCTTTATTGGCTCCACTTCATAAAGCACTTCAAATCCACCTTGGAGATCAAGACCTAACTTTA
>JAJYSI010000565.1 GCA_021793635.1 Bacteroidota bacterium | reverse complement strand
AGAATATTGAAGTTTTTAGAAGTGCCCTTAATAAAGTTGTAATGTCCTTTTTTTATATTAACTTCTATAAAAACATATTATCCAATATTCCGTCACCCCACTACTCTTTCATTATCCCTCTTCAAGCAATAATACTTTTCACCGCTTCCTTTGTTTCAAGCAAAACATTTTCAAGTGAGGAAATTCTTTCTCGTGCGCTTACTAAATCATTATGCTTACCTGAAATTTCAATTCCAAATGCTTCGTCGCCTGCTTTAGTTGCACCGATGGAATAGCTAGCCCCCTTAATGGTATGTCCCTCCATTGCAATTTTAACCGAATCTTCCAATTGAATATATTCGTTCAATTTTTCGATTCTTGCCCGGACATCAACAAAATAGCTTTCTAGTAAATCCTTTTGAAATATCTTATCGCCTAAACTCATTTTTTCAAAATGATCGAAATTAAAAATAGATCCCTCTTCAATTTTATCCTCTGTTTTTGTAGCAGCAGTGATTGTTGTATCAATCAGCAATCCGTCGATCATGGCAATCATTTTATCGGCTATAATCGGCTTGGAAAGATAATCATTCATCCCAGCCTCAATACATTTTTCTTTATCGCCCGCCAAAGCATGAGCTGTAATTGCAATGATTGGAACCTTACTTTTTTCATTTCCTAATTTTCTAATCATTTGAGTAGCCATTAAACCGTCGACCTCTGGCATTTGAACATCCATTAAAACAAGATTGTAATTTTTCTCTTTTACGGCTTCAAAAGCTTCGGCGCCATTATTTACCGGATCTGTATTATAACCTGCATCCGAAAGTATTCTTGTGGCTACTTTTTGATTTATAAAATTATCTTCGGCAAGTAAAATTCTATACTTTTCTCTCAATCCTTTTAGAGTTGCGTTGTCTACCTTTGTATTTGCTTTTGATTCCTCTTGCAAATTGTAGATCCTTTTTAGTCGTACGTTAGAAGCAATCCAAGGCTTATCCAATGAGCTTTTTAATTTGATAAAAAAGTAAAATTTACTTCCTTTACCATCTGAACTTTCAACATTTATTTCACCGTCCATCATATTTACAAATTGTTTGGAAATTGCCAAACCCAATCCTGTTCCGCCAAACTTGCGCGTATTTGAGCCGTCTACCTGCGAGAAGGGTTGAAATAGATATGCAATTTTATTCTTTGGAATTCCGATTCCTTCGTCGGTTACGGAAGCGTTTACGATTATTACATTTCCATCTTCTTTTTTTGTGTTTAATTCAATAGTAATTTTTCCTTTTTCTGTGAACTTCACAGCATTGCTGATTAAGTTCATAAAGATTTGCCTGATTCTTACCGGATCGCCTCGAAGATATAGCTCAGTGTTATCGGCTATGTCGGTTATAACGTTTAATCCTTTTTCTTTTATTCTCATAGCAAGAATTGAAACTGATTCCTCTAGTACGTCACTCAAATTAAAGTCTACTTCGGCAAGTTGCATTTTACCGGATTCAATTTTTGATAAATCCAATATATCATTTAAAATTTCCAGCAGTGATTCCGCCGATTGACGGGCAGTAAAAGTAAATTGCTTCATTTCCTCTTTGTTTCTATATGCTTCCTTTTCAATTAAAGTTAAAAAGCCAAGTATTCCGTTCATCGGGGTCCTGATTTCATGACTCATATTTGCAAGAAATTGACTCTTGATCATTGTGGATTCGGTTGCTTCCTTTGCCAAACGGTCCGATTTTATTTTCTCTTCCCGCAATTCAGCTTCTGCTATTTTACGCTGCTGTTCTGCAACTACCCATTCTGTTATATCCCTAATATTTCCTTCAAAATAAAATTGGTTCTTTGCCTCATCGGAAAGCATTTTATCATTCAAGCTTATAATGACATCCGTGCCGTCTTTTTTCTTAAGTGTCAAGCGATAATTATTAACTTCATCTTTTTGCTTTAACTCTTCGATCAATTTATCCCTATCTTCACGAGACTTAAATACATCATCAGTGATATTCAACTGTAACAATTCATCTACGTTATTATAACCTAAAATATTAACCATTGATTGATTTACCGTCAAAAATCTCCCGGCTAAACTTGATTGGAAAATTCCTTCCGGCGAGTTTTCAAAAATCGAATGATATTTGTTCTCGGATAATTCCATTTTGAACGAGCGTTCGGCAAGCTGCATTCGTAGTCTAAAATTAACAGCGCTGCCTACGACGGAGATTGCGCTTAAGAATAAAACAAAGATTACAGATTCATACATGTGCGGCAAAAAGTAAATGTTTTTATCGTTTAACAAAATTGCCGCTGCAAAAACTATATTGTAATAGATCGCAACTATAATTTGATTCTTAACGTCCCAACTTAAAAATAATGCGGATGTAAATATCATTAATCCAACAATTTGTGAATTGGCGATTAATGTTTTGGGCATCAAGAAAATCATATAGGCTGATGACAGGATTATCGTTGCTAATAGCGCATGTACAAGTAATAGAGGTTTACTCTTTCCCCAATTTGTATTAAGTGAAACTAAAATCAAAAAAGCAATTAACGTAGCGCCTAGGCGGGTAAAATAAACTTGGTAAGCAAAAGATGAAAAATAGCGCACTTCAAAAATCA
>JAJYSI010000564.1 GCA_021793635.1 Bacteroidota bacterium | reverse complement strand
TCTAAAGATTAGAAATATAGAATTAAAAAATAGAATTATGGTTTCGCCAATGTGTCAGTATTCCAGCATAGATGGAATGCCTACAGATTGGCATCTCGTTCATCTCGGCAGCAGGGCAGTAGGCGGCGCCGGACTTGTAATGACGGAAGCTACTGCAGTCTCGCCCGAAGGTAGAATAACTCCTGACGATGCTGGAATATGGAACGACAGGCATGCAGAAGCTTACAAAAGAATTACCGAATTTATTAAGCAGCAAAATGCCGTACCTGGAATTCAAATAGCGCATGCCGGAAGAAAAGCATCAACATATTCACCGTGGAAAGGGGACGGCGCTCTTTCTGAACAAGACGGAAGATGGCAAACACTTGCACCAAGCCCCATTCCTTTCAATGATAATTATACTATTTCTAAAGAAATGAATAAGGATGATGTTAAGAAGGTTATTGAGCAATTTAAAGCCGCCGCCGCAAGATCAGTTGAAGCAGGTTTTAAAGTATTAGAATTGCATATGGCGCACGGATATCTCGTCCATGAATTTCTTTCGCCGCTGTCCAATAAAAGAAAAGATGAATACGGCGGGAGCTTAGAAAACAGATGCCGCATTGCTGTTGAAATTGCCGATGCAGTTAGAAAAACTATACCGGAACGTATGCCGTTGTTTGTAAGAATATCATCAACAGATTGGGTCGATAACGGATGGGATATTGAGCAGTCGGTTTATCTTTCCAAAAAGCTCAAGGATGCCGGTGTTGATTTGATAGACTGCTCGAGCGGAGGAAACATAGCTAATGCAAAAATACCTGCCGGACCCGGTTATCAAGTCCAGTTTGCAGAACGGATTAAAAAAGAAGCATCAATTTTAACTGCGGCGGTTGGCTTAATAACTTCGCCGGAGCAGGCAGAACAGATTGTTGTAAGCAGCCAGGCAGATATGGTTATATTAGGAAGAGCATTTTTACGCAATCCTTATTGGGCTCTTGACGCTGCTAAAAAATTAAATACAGATGTCGAATGGGCAAAGCAGTATTTGAGAGCTAAGCTATAAATTCAAAAGTATAAGAATAATTATTTAAATGTTCCTTCAATCATTTATTTATTTACAGGTGGAAAGAAGCGCAAAGGGCTAAGAGCATAGAGCCGGATAAGCTAATTTATGTTTTAAAATGATTAGGCAAGCAATAAAAATAAATCGGAACCAATTGTAATTATTGCAGGCATAAATTATATTTTCTTTTACAAATACAGGGAGTTTGAAATGAAAAAGAGATTGCTTGGTTATTTTAATTTACTTCCTATCATAATCATTTGCGGATGTGTTTCTACCGCAGTATTTAACCAAAGGGCTTATGAACAGGATGTTAATATTAAAGTTGATGCACTGGCTTTAGTTGATAAAGCAGATCAGCCTTATATGCAGCATGCAGATGAAGTCGGACAATTTAAGTTAAATATTGAAAAAGCCTATCAGTATGCTAAGGGTCTGCCAAACAACAATGAAACAATTGCACAGTGGGAGATAATCAGAAATCCAAATGAAGCATCCATTGCAGGCTTTCTTGAAAGATGGAAATCGGAAGGACAGCTTAGCCGTGTTTTTATTGAGGATGCTAAGATAGAAATTGGAAAGCAGTTTGACCAGGTGATTGAGCTTGAGAGCGGTAAAAGAAAATAAGGAATTACAGACTAAGTTATGCAATTACAAAAAAAAAGTCATGCTGTTTCGGAATCTTTTGGTTTCAGCTTCTAAAGAGAATACAAAAGTAGATTCCGAAACAAGTTCGGAATGACAAAAATTTTGTTCTGCATAACTTCAATTACAAAATTTTTTCCGGAGGAATTTTTATGGCAGACTTTAATGATTTCTGGGGTGACTTGAAAAAGGGAATTTCTACTTTTGTCCAAAGCAGCTTCAATGAATTTAAAGATCAGGCTATTGCTGCCGGAAATGAGTTTATTGAAGATTCAAAAGATGATATAAAAGTCTGGACAGAGCAATTAGCCGGCGGGCAGATGAGCAAAGATGATTTTCAATGGCTGATGAGATCAAAAGAGACTACCGCAAAGCTCATCATACTAAAGCATATCGGACTTACAAAAGCTCAAGTAGATAAGCTGACCACCGGAATTATTGACGTAGTAACTACATCGGCGTTCAAATCTTTTCTTTAAGAATAAAGTAATATACGTGCTTGTACTTATTGACTATTAATAAATATTTTGGGAACTTATAATTGAATTTACATTATGATTTGAATTTAAGGGATAGACAGGGTTAAATGTAATATTATATCTTGCTTTTGAATTATCATTTTTATCTCTCTTTAATGATGTACAATAATATATTTGCTAATATTTTGTCTAAAATGGAAAAACTATAATAAGAATATAAATAAGACATTGCATCATTTAATCACTACTAATTTTACTATTCAAAAAGGTTTGTATAAAAGGTGATATGAGGTTTGAAAAATATTTTATTATCGTGTCTTTGACCATCTTCCTTTTGTTTCTGGTTGTGGAATATGCTATATACGACAGTGTAGAGGAACAATCGATAAACAGTAATAATACGACCCAGATGGTCTATGCAAAGCAAGCTGCAGCC